>DAORRV010000018.1:10621-46335 GCA_035443185.1 Ignavibacteria bacterium
TTAACCTTATGAATTATTGGATCAAATAAATTATTTTTTCAAACATTTTAATCATCTCTTATTTGAGCCTTCGAGCCTTCGAGTCTTCGAGTCTTAGTGGTAAAAAAGACTTCTTGTCAGAACGCATTCTCAATATGATTTATCTCCGGAATGCCTTCAGTAAATAAAATACTTATCACATCAATACGAAGATCATGTGATGAGTAAGATTCATTTTCAAGTATGAATCCCATTGCGGCTTTTTTTATTCTTTCCTGCTTAGCGGGATTTACGGATTCTTCAGGTTCGCCGAACTTTTTATTCTTCCTTGTCTTCACTTCAGCGAAAATAACTGTACCGGTTTTTAAGTCTTCAAATATCAGATCAATTTCTGCGCGATCATACCGGTAATTTGCTTTCAGAAATTTCATTCCTTTGTCTGTCAAAAAATTCCGAGCGATCATTTCACCATTTTTTCCAAATCTGTTTTTATAAACGCATTTCAATTCATCAGCCATATTAATTCAGACAAAATAATTTTTGCAGAAAGTCCTGCGGTGAATACTGCTGAGTCCTAATTCTTTTACTTTCTCAATATGCTTTTTTGTGCCATAACCTTTATTGTTATGAAAATCATATTCGGCATGTATGAAATGAAATTCTCTCATGAGAATATCTCTGTGAACTTTTGCTAAAATTGATGCACATGATATTGCAAATATTTTTGAATCTCCTTTTATGACAGTTTCAAAATTTATTTTTGTATGATGATCATCCGGCAGCCGGAAATAATTTCCGTCAATAAAATATTTATCAGGAGTGATCTTAGATTCAGAGATGCAGTTATACATTGCAAGCATAGTAGCTTTGAGAATATTAATTTCATCGATCACATTATTGTCAATTTCGCTGATTGAATATTCGATACAGCTTTCAATAATAACAGGAAAGAGATTTTCTCTCTGTGCAGGTGTGAGCATTTTAGAATCATTAACGCCTTCAATAAAAAATCCTTCTTCAAACAAAACAGATGCCGCCACTACCGGTCCGGCAAGTGGTCCTCGGCCTGCTTCATCTATTCCGCAAATTATCATTTTTAAAAAATTTAATAAAATAAATTAATTATTCAGGATTTTCCGAATAAAATATCTTAATTTACAAAAAATAGAAACAGACTAATGAAATTATATACCTTGATAAACTTTATTAATATTGGTATTTTTAGCCCACTAATTTGGAATATTACAGCTACAAATAATCTTAATGTTAAACGATTTAACAAACAAACTTGAGACCGTTCTTAAGAAGATCCGGGGTCAGGGAAAAATTACTGACAGCAACATAGACGAATCTCTGAGAGAGATCAGGAGAGTTTTGTTCGACGCTGACGTTAATTATAAAGTTGTAACCCAATTTATAAATGATGTAAAAGAAAAATCCATCGGGCTTAACGTATTGAACAGCGTTACTCCCGGTCAGCTCATTGTAAAAGTAATTAATGATGAGCTGATAAAGCTGATGGGATCTGAGAGGAAAGGAATTAAATTTTCTGACAGGATTCCTTCGGTGATTTTACTCGTAGGTTTGCAGGGGTCGGGAAAGACTACTTTTTCGGCAAAGCTGGCAAAGCTGCTTAAAACCCAGGGAAGAAATACGCTGCTTGCCGCATGTGACGTATATCGTCCGGCGGCAATAGAGCAGCTCAAAGTACTCGGCAAACAGATCGGCATTCCCGTTTATACAGACGAAAATGAAAAAGATCCTGTAAAGATAGCAAACGCGGCAGTTCAGTATGCAAAAGAAAATGCGCGTGATACTTTAATAGTGGATACTGCAGGACGTCTTGCTATAGATGAAGAAATGATGAACGAGGTCGAGAGACTGAAAAAATCGCTTGATCCTGAAGAGATACTTTTTGTTGTGGATGCGATGACCGGACAGGATGCTGTCAATACCGCAAAATCATTTCATGACAAGCTGGATTTTGACGGAGTCGTCCTTACGAAACTCGACGGTGATACAAGAGGCGGTGCGGCTTTATCGATCAAGGCAGTTGTAAATGTACCGATAAAGTTTTCAGGTATTGGAGAAAAACTCGAAGCGATAGAAGAGTTTCATCCGGACAGAATGGCTTCAAGGATATTAGGTAAAGGTGACATAGTTTCCTTTGTAGAGAAAGCCCAGTCAGAGTTTGACATGTCTGAAAGCGGTAAACTTGAAGAGAAGCTTAGAAAAAATAAATTTGATTATAATGATTTTCTGTCATATCTCAGTCAGATAAAAAAAATGGGATCACTATCGGGACTGCTTTCTATGATACCCGGTGCAAGTAAAGCTTTAGGGAATCAGGAAATAGATGATAAGGTATTGGTAAAGATTGAATCGGTAGTTCAGTCAATGACCAATAAAGAGAGAGAAAATCCGAATATACTTAACGGTATGAGAAGGAGAAGAATTGCAGACGGAAGCGGGAATTCGATACAGCAGGTAAACAGAGTGATCAAGCAGTTTGAAGACATGCAGAAAATGATGAAGCAATTCAGCAAGGACAAAGGCCGCGGGATAATGAAAAAGATGAAACTGCCTGCGAACTTTATGAATCAATTAAAACAATAATAATAATAATAAAATAATAAACTAAGGAGATATAAAAAAACATTGGTAAAGCTAAGACTAAAAAGAATGGGAAAGAGGCACTATCCGGTATATAAGATAGTAGCTGCTGATTCCCGGTTTCCAAGAGACGGAAGATTCATAGAATCTGTCGGTCTCTATAATCCAAATACACAGCCTATGGAAGTTTCACTGGATGAATCACGTGTATTATACTGGCTGAATGTTGGAGCACAACCGACCGATACAGTCAAAAGCCTTTTGAAAAATGAAGGTGTAATGATCAAATTCCATCTTACAAAAAAAGGAACAGAAGCTGCGGCAATTGATGCTGAAGTTGAAAAACATTTAACTGACAGAGATGCCAGATTAAAGAGAGCAATTGAAAAGAAAGTAAGAAGGAAAGCAAATAAAAAAACAAAGAAAGCTGAAGAAGCAGCCGCTGCAGCTCCAAAAGAAGTGAAAGCTGCACCACCTGCACAGGTCGTTGCAGAAAAAACTGAAGCTGCACCTGAGAAAACAGTTGAACCGGTAACGGAAAAAATTGATGCGCCTGTTGAAGCTGCTGTAGAAAAGACTGAAGAGGTCGTTGCAGAAAAAACTGAAACGCCTGTAGAAGCTGCTGCAGAAAAGACTGAAGAAGTCGTTGCAGAAAAAACTGAAACGCCTGAAGAAGCTGCTGCGGAAAAGACTGAAGAAGTCGTTGCAGAAAAAACCGAAACGCCTGCAGAAACAACAGAAGAACCGAAAGCTGAAACACCTGCTAAAGATGCAACTGAAAAATCAGCAGAGTAATTATTTTTTCCATAATTATAAAATTAGCTAAATAAAGTTTTTTAAATCAATATTATTCAATGTTCTTAATCTAAAAAAAGGAGATTCCCAAATGAAAGAATTTATTGAATTTATAGCTAAAAATCTTGTGGACAATCCTGATGCGGTTCGTGTCGAGGAGATCAACGAGGGAGAGAATAAGGTAAAATTTATTCTTCATGTACAGGATAATGAAACCGGTAAAGTCATCGGTAAAATGGGCAGGACAGCTAAAGCGATCAGAACTCTGCTTTCGGCTGTAGCGTCTAAGCAAGGAATAAGAGCTTCAATGGAAATTCCTGACAAGATTAAAAAAGAACCAAGCGAAGGTTAAAAAAAATTGCCTGAAGTTAACGATTTTATTTCGATAGGAAAGATAGTAAAGCCAATCGGTGTTAAGGGTAACGTAAAAGCAATTTATTTAACTGATTTCCCGGACAGATACAATGATCTGGAAAAGATTTTTCTTTTTGATGAAGAGAAAAATGCGTTTGTAAAAAACAATTCTGATTTTGAATTTGCTATCTCAGAGTGCAGGACTTTAAATGACTATGTTAATTTGAAGTTTTTAGATTTTGATGATAAAGATTCTGTAAAGGAATTGATCAATAAAATAATTATGCTTCCGGAAAGTGAACGAGTAGAATTACCGGAAGACAGTTTTTATTTTTTTGATCTTGTTGGAGCTGAAGTTTTTGACAAAGGAAAAAGATTAGGTATTATAAAATCATTTTCAGATTTTGGAAGCGGTGATCTGATAAATATTAGTTATGAAGGGAAAGATATTATGATCCCTTTGAGAAAAGAATTTGTAAAGAATATAGATATAAAAAACAAAAAGGTAGAGCTGGATCTGATAGAAGGTTTTTTAGAATAGAGATAATGAGATATGAGATTTGATATTCTCAGTGCAAATTCCAGAATACTGGAAAGTTCTTTGAAAAATGGTTTGGTATCACGGGCAGTGGAAAAGGAATTGATAGAATTTGAAGTTCATAACCTGCGTGATCATGCAGACGGAAAGTATAAACAGATTGATGACCTTCCATATGGCGGTGGATCAGGTATGGTACTTAAGCCTGAGCCTATATTCAGATGTGCTGAAAAGCTGATGATCGAAAATGAATATGATGAGATCATTTACTTTTCACCACAGGGAATAAAACTCGATCAGAATATGCTTAATGGATTTTCACTAAAAAAAAATCTAATGCTGATATGCGGACATTACAAAGGAGTAGATGAAAGGGTTGTGAAAAAGCTTGTGACCAAAGAGATCTCGATCGGTGATTATGTACTGTCCTGCGGTGATATTGCTGCATTTGTTTTTATAGATGCCGTTGCAAGATTGATACCCGGAGTTCTCGGAGACGGTGAATCTGCAATTACAGATTCATTTCAGGTAGAGACAGGATTTGATCATCCGCAATATACCAGACCTGAGATCTATAATAAGCTGAAAGTTCCTGAAGTATTACTTTCAGGAGACCATAAAAAAATAAATATCTGGCGTGAGAAAAAAGCCAATGCAAAGTATAACAGAATAAATAAACTTAATAAGAAAAATAACAGAAACGGATAAGGAGAATTATTATCATGAATAAAAAAATTAATCTAGTAACAGCAGGACAGATCCGGAATGATTTACCGGAGTTTCACGTAGGAGATACAATTACTGTATCAGTAAAAGTATTTGAAGGTGAAAAGGAAAGGATTCAGCTATTCAAAGGAATAGTAATGGGAATAAGAGGCGGTGGTGTCAGCAAGAATTTCCGCGTCAGGAAAATTTCCAATGGAGTAGGAGTGGAAAGAATTTTCCCAATCAACTCACCAAGAATAGCTAAGATCGAAATTTCCAAATACGGAAGTGTAAGAAGAGCTAAACTTTATTATTTGAGAAATCTGACAGGTAAGGCTGCTACAAAAATAAAAGAAAAAAAGAAAGCTCCAAAAGTTTCTGAGCAGATAATTCCTGAAGCACCGGTATTATCTAAAAAAGCTGAAACGGTTGAAGTAATAGAAGAAGCAGTAGTTTCTTAGAATTTTATTCTTTTAAAATAAAATATTTTTTAACCGTCAATTTTAATTTGACGGTTTTTTTATTTAATGAATCCGAAAAAAAAATCATTTGTATCCGTAGCCGGTAATATAGGTTCGGGTAAGTCATCTCTTACAAGTCTGATAGCCGGAGAATTTGACTGGAAACCTTTTTATGAAAAGGTTAACAACAATCCATATCTTAAAGACTTCTATTCGGATATGAACAGGTGGTCATTCAATCTGCAGGTATATTTCCTTTCTCACAGATTTAAGACACATGTCGAAATTCTAAAATCCAGAAAGTCTGTAATACAGGACAGGAGTATCTATGAGGATGTTGAAATTTTTGCACTTAATCTGTATAAGATGGGAAAAATGAGTAAACGAGATCATGATAATTACAGACAGCTCTTTAAAGAAATGACTTCTTTCCTTAAAGCACCTGACCTCCTTTTATATCTCCAGTCCGATCTGCCGAAGTTACAAAAACAGATTCACCTAAGGGGAAGGGATTTTGAAAAAAACATCGATCCTGAATATCTGAAAAAGCTTAATGAAAGCTATAATGAATGGATCAGTAATTACAAATCAGGCAGATGTGTAATTGTTGATTCAAATAATATGGATTTTGTAAACAGAAAAGGGGATCTGAAAAAGATCACTGAACTTATAAAAAAATCGATTTAAATTTTTTTAACGCAGTATCCTCAGAGTCCGAAAAACACGTGACTCTTAGGGAACAAAAGATCATCAATATTATTTTCAAGACTTATTTGAAACGGAGTTTCAAGTTCAAGTGCGTTACCAATCCGGAGATTAGGAACGGGCACTAAAAAATCAGAATTAAATTTATTTATTGAATTAATTTGTATTTATAATTGGACTTTAAAAATCTAAAATTACCGGACTGTAATCATTTCTCAGGCTATAAGCCATGCTTCCCCGGCCATGACTGTCTGACACAAGGCTGTAAAATGGAACTTGACGGAGAAAAAACACATCTCACCGGAAAAAAAATTCTTATCATATCACTTGATGCTCTCGGAAATGTGCTATTGAATACATCCATTCTTAGATCTTTAAAAAGGAAATATCCTGTTAGCACTGTCCACTGGATCACTATGAAGAGTGCATTACCTATACTTGCAAATAATGAATTTATAGATAAAGTATATGTATGGGACGAAACTGATAAAATGATAATTTCTGAAATGAAGTATGATGTTTTACTGAACGGAGATAAATCGGATTACGCATGTGCATTCGCCGGCATTGTAAATGCTGATGAGAAATACGGGTTCGTTTTAAATGAGAACGGTAAGATCATTCCCGCAAGTGAATCCGCAATGTATAATTACAGCATGGGGGTCAATGATGAGTTAAAATTCAGAAAGAATCTGAAATCAGGAAGTCAGATAATACATGAAACTTTTGATCTGGAATATAAAGAATATGAGTATGTATTTAATTTTTCAAAGAGTGAAACTGAGTTTATAGAAAAATATAAAGAACAGATCGGATATGACGCTAACAATTTGTATATTGGATTTAATACCGGCTGTTCAAATCTTTTTCCAAATAAGAAAATGACTGTAGAGCAGCATACTTCTTTAATTAATGATCTTGCTCAGACAGATGGATTTAAGATATTGCTGCTTGGCGGAAAAGAGGATACCGAAAGGAATCTGAAAATTCATGAAAGTCTCGACAAGGAAATTCAGAGCAAAGTAATTTATACACCTACCAATCTTGGCATCAGAAATGGCGCGTGTTTTATGGAAGTCTGTGATGTAGTAATTACAGGCGATAGTTTTGGAATGCATCTTGCAATTGCATTGAAAAAATATGTGATAGCATGGTTTGGGCTTTCCTGCTGGAATGAGATCGAACTGTTTAACCGCGGGGAGAAATTAATTCCAACCGGTCTGGAGTGTGCTCCATGCTGGAATAAAGTTTGTCCTTACAATTTGGAATGTATTGAAATGATTGACCTTCAAAAAATTGCCGGATATGTTAGAAAATATGCACTGGTGAAGCCGTCATTTACAAATAAAAATTAAGTCCGCTTACTCCCCTGCTTAAAATAATATTAAAATTCTTTAAGATAAATTGATCTCAATTTTGACCGGACTTTGAATCAGTATCTTTTAAATTAACTTTCTCATCGGGAAAGTTTTGATCTTTAGCTTTTGTTAAATCATTTCCCGAAGCTTTTCCTTTGTCATCATCATCAAAATATTTTTCGACAAAAGAGTTACTATATTTATTTACAGAAGTAATTATATATAAAACAATAATTATTACTGCTGCGAGAAGGCCTATTACCCAGATAGCAGTTTCCAAATTTTATTCCAATTTATTATTATGTATTACGCTGGTTGAAAAGTCTTTTATCTCTGTAAATCCTGATTCTCTTGGCATGAGAAACAGCTTCCATTCTTTCTTCAGCAATTTTTCTCGAAGCCACTTCTGTTGATACGTCTTCTTTTTTAGAGATATCAATTATACTTTTAAGAATATCGTAAATTCCTGAAGCCTGCTTTAAAGCTCTTTCTCTGTTATATCCTTCAAGTTCATTATAAACATTTATAAGTCCGCCTGCATTTATCACATAATCGGGTGCATAAAGAATACCTTTATCCTTGAGCATTTTGCCGTGTTTTTCTTCATCACCGAGCTGATTATTTGCAGCACCTGCTACGATTTTGACTTTCAGCAATGGAATTGTTTCATCATTAATAATACCTCCGAGAGCAGCGGGAGAAAAGACATCAGCTTCAGTAGAATAAATTTCATTATCATTTAAAATAGTGGCTTTATAATTTTCTACAAGTGTTTTCAGCTTGTCCTCATAGATATCATTAACATAAAGAACTGCTCCGTCTTCATGCAGATATTTACAGAGATGTTTACCAACGTTACCGCCGGCACCCTGTACAATTACTTTTTTCCCTTCAAGAGAATCACTTCCATATATATCATTAATACATGCTTTTATACCAACGTATGTTCCATAAGCAGTAACAGGAGACGGGTCTCCACTACCGCCTACTTCAATAGGAATACCTGTAACATGCCGTGTTTCCATCATAATATATTCCATGTCTTTTATGCTCGTTCCCACATCTTCAGCAGTTATATATCTTCCGGAAAGTCCTTCAATATATCTGCCGAAAGCTCTGAAGAGACCCTCAGTTTTTTGAGTTCTTGAATCACCAATAATCACAGCTTTTCCGCCGCCGAGATTTAATCCGGCTACAGCAGCTTTATAGGTCATTCCTCTGGATAATCTTAATACATCTACCAAAGCTTCTTCATCCGAAGCGTAATTCCACATCCTCGTTCCACCAAGGGCTGGTCCTAAAGTTGTATTATGAATTCCGATTATTGCTTTCAAACCAAGCTCTTTATTGGAACAGAAAACTACTTGCTCATGACCAAATGATTCAATCAGATCAAATGAAGGAAATTTATTATTTGACATATTTTTAGTTTAATAATTAATAATTTTTTTGTCAATTTAAGTGTTGCTGAAAATTTTGGAACAATTCAGGATTCAAAGCTTTCCTGATATAAATAAAAACATCATCTACCGAAATATGCGCCATGCACTGCGGAACCTGACATCCATAGTCATGACCAAGATAAAGACAGGGGCTGCAAAATTTATCACTCTGGATCAGAACTGCATTCTTGGTGTAAGATCCCCATTTTAAAGGATTTGTCGGACCGTGCAGTCCCATAGTTTTAGTTCCGACACAGGAGGCAATATGAAGCATACCTGTATTACTGCATACAATTAATTTAACTCTTTTGACAAGTGCAACTACGTTATCAAGCGGATACATTCCTGCAGTGTTAATAACATTTCTATTTATACCGGCAGCAATTTCTCTGCATCTTTCTTCTTCGTGAGCAGCACCGGTAATAAGTATCCTTATATTATCATCATAAGCTACCAGCCTTCTTCCCAGGTCAATATAATTCTGTTCCTCCCATTCCCGGGGTCTGCCATTTTCTCCGCAACCAGGATGAAGACAAATAACAGTTCTTCCGTTCAGCTCATGCTTATCCCAAAATTCATCTGCAAATTTATAATCTTCTGAATTTAAAAAATATTCTAATTTTTTATCCTCTTCAGAAATATTAATACCAAGAGGAATGACTAAGTCAAGGAAATTCTCAAGTTCATGCTTTGTCCTGGAATGAGCTACTACACTGTCATATCCAAAATGCTTATTCTGTGATTCAGTCTTAAATCCAATTGTGTAATCTGCTTTGGCAAGCATTGTCATGATTGCATTAATTCTTTCCCATTGACCTACATCAATAATAATGTCGTACTTTTCTTTCCTCAGATCTTTCATGAACCTGAAAAATGAAAATGGTTTTCTTAAAAATGAATGTACATTGCAGTCAATAATTTTATTAACATATGGAATTTTTTTTATAACTGAATAATTGATCTGAGAACAGATAAATGTAATTTCAGCATCAGGGAAATTCTTTTTTAATACTCTTAGAGTTGGGATTAACAGTATAGAATCACCAATGGCAGCAAGCTTAATTATCAATATTTTTTTAATATTTTCAATTGGAATGCGCCTCTTCCTTTTTGTAAGTATTGCCAGCAAAATAATAACAGGAATACCAATGTATTTATCGAATATCCTGAATATGGCTCTTCGTTTCACAGTGTAAGTATCTGAAGAATAAAATTATTTGATAATATACTTAGAAATGAATATATTAACAATAAATAAGAATACCACTATATTGCTGACATCATATAATAAGTTAATAGAATATTCCATTAATGCAAGAAAATTTTCATATTCACCCTATTCCAAATTTTCGGTAGGTGCAGCAGTACTAACCGCTGAAGGCAAGATTTTTACAGGGACAAATGTAGAATGTGCATCTTACTCTTTGAGTATCTGTGCCGAACGAACAGCTTACTCGAAAGCTGTATCCGAAGGATATAAAATTTTTAAGGCTGTTGCTATTTCATCAAGTGCAAAAGACTATACATATCCGTGCGGAGCCTGCCGGCAATTCATGGCAGAATTCGGTACTGATGTGGATATTATAATTGTGAAATCCAAAACCAAGATAAAAACTTATAAGCTGAATGATCTGCTGCCCGGTATCTTTGATAAAAATTTTTTACTGAATCAAAAAAAATGAACGAAAATTTACAAATCAGAACTTTCAAAAAAACAGGACATATTGAAGTAATTTGCGGCAGTATGTTTTCAGGTAAGACAGAAGAGCTCATAAGAAGGATAAGAAGGGCTGAGATCGCTAAGCAGAGGGTCAAAGTTTTCAAGCCAAAAATTGACAACCGATACAGTGAATTTGAGATCGTGTCTCATAATGATCAGTCTTATCCGTCGGAAGTGGTGGAAAATGCTGAAGAGATTCTTGACAAAACTTTTGATGTGGAAGTCATTGGAATAGACGAAGCTCAGTTTTTTGAAAATGACTTAATTGAGATCTGTCAGAATCTTGCAGATGCGGGAAAAAGGGTCATTGTAGCCGGTCTGGATCAGGATTACAGGGCAATGCCTTTTGAACCAATGCCTCAGCTTCTCGCCATTGCGGAATATATTTCAAAGACACATGCTGTCTGTGTAATTTGCGGAGCACCTGCAAACAGAACTCACAGAGTTACTCAAAGTGATGATCAGATACTGGTCGGCGCTTCAAATCATTACGAAGCCAGATGCCGTATTCATCATGTTTTTAAAACTGAACCTCATAAAAAAGCAATCTGAATATATTCACACTTCATACTAACCTTTTATAATAAAAAAATATAAATGAATAAATTTTTCACAGTAATATGTATTGTTCTGTTTTGTCTGATTATGATTTCCTGTGGTAAAAAGGAAAGTACTTCGGAAAAAGAAATTCCGCTTACTCCTATGAAAGTCGGATTAGTATTTGATATTGGCGGCAGGGGGGATAAATCTTTTAATGACGCCGCTTATAAAGGTCTTGAGGAAGCAAAAGAAAAACTCGGGATTGAATTTGAAGTGATAGATCCGGGAGACGGCTCTGACAGAGAATCTGCTTTAAGAAAGCTCGCCAGCAAAAAAGATATTGGACTGGTTTTTGGGGTAGGGTTTATTTTTACAGATGACATAAATAATATTGCATTGGAATTCCCTGATAAAAAATTTGCATGTGTAGACTATTCAATTGATCCGGATAAAAAGATCCCCGCAAATGTAGAAGCTATTGAATTTAAAGAAGAGGAAGGTTCTTTTCTGGTTGGTGTAATAGCAGCTTTAAATTCCAAAACAAATAAAGTCGGATTTATCGGAGGCATGGAATCAAGTCTCATAAGAAAATTTGAAGAAGGATATAAACAAGGAGTACAATATGCCTCTCCTGATTGTCAGGTTTTAACCGGCTATGTAAGCGTTTCCCCGGAAGGATTTAAAAACCCCGGGAAAGCAAAAGAGATCGCTTTGAGTCAGTATAATAGTGGTGCTGACATTATTTATCACGCATCGGGATTGTCGGGGCTCGGACTTTTTGAAGCTGCCAGAGATAAAAATAAACTAGCTATAGGCGTAGATATGGATCAGCAAAAAGAAGCGCCGGGATTTATTCTTACAAGCATGGTAAAACAAGTGGACGAAGCAGTTTTCAATACTATAAAGAATTTCAAAGAAAATAAATTTATCGGCGGCATAAAAACTTTTGGTCTCGAAGACAAAGGTGTAAGTTATGTTTATGATGAAAATAACAAATCTCTGATCGATACTTCTGTGATAGCAAAAGTGGAAGATGCAAAAAAGAAATTAGCTAATGGTGAAATTACAATTATATTGAAATAAAGAAAATTTCTTACTGGATAGTGATCCTGATATTAAGACCGCCTTCATTTGAAGTACTTGGAACAGTAGTTACAGACTGACCGGTAGGATTAGTTGAAATATATTTATAGAAGAGCTGCATAGAAACCTTTGAGCTGAGGGAATACTGAATTGAAGGATTTATAGTTGTGATGGATGAACCGTTTCCTATGACAGGTACTTTTACTCCCGTTCCAAATTCATAATTTGTAGGCTCATTCTTTGAATTCGAAAGTGTCAGTGCAAATGAAATATCATTCTGAAGTGACAATCCAAAGAGCGGGATACTGAACCCGCTTTTTGTAAAGTTTGCATTTACACTCCATTCACTTGTACTTATTGACTGAACGTTTGCACCGGTAGGATTCAGAATATTTGACGTACTGGAATTTATCCTGAAATTTGATGACATATTTCCACCCATTAATTCTTTGAAAACAATATTCAGCCCTATCAGCGGACTAAATGCCTGAGTTACCGCCTGTAAATTTGGAATATCAAGACTATTAATATCTACTAATCTGCTTTCCCTGAATTCCGAAAGAAAATTATTTTCCAATGAAACCTGTGAAGCAAAATCTGAAAACAAAGGGAATTTTTCAAGACCTGAAATACTCAGAGTCCAGCTTGGGAAAGGAAATGAAGATACCTGTTCTTCAAAAGCATTTGTCAAATTCAATCTGCTTTGAGTGCTGTTCGAACCATCTCCCTGAAATTCAAAATTTTCCATATTTCCTGCAAAGAATATAGAATTGCCTGAAAGACTTGAGCTCGACTTACTTGTAGGAGAACCAATATTACCGTTGGCATCAGAATCATACACAAGATTATTAGTAAATCCCCAGTTCGTTTTAAAATTCAGCGTCATACTGATATTTTCAGGAATAAATGGATTTATCGAAGTAGATAATGAAAGTTCATTTCCCTGCAGATAAGTATCAGTTAACGAGTTAATATTAGGAGCTCTGGTTCCAGGATACAGACTGAATCCAAGCTGATACATTCTTGACGGACCATATTCATCCTTGGTAGATGGATAAAACCAGAAGTTTCCAAATCCCGGATTTCCAGTTACGCCTCCGTTTGCCACTGAACTATTCTGAGAATATGTTATACTAATATCCATTGGTACAAAAGTTTTAAAAATATTTAAAATATCTTCAATGCTTTGCGAACTTTTTACAACAGTATCTCTTCCCATTCCATTTGCTCTGAGATTGGCATTATCTGACCCGCCAAACAGAGTAAATATTTCAGCTAATTTTAGATTTGCTGTAGAGTTGAAAGTATTTGAATACCCCGTATTAAAACCTACATTTACTATCTGATTTGGATTTACCCAGCCATATCGGACATTATATCCGCCTGTCAAGGTAACAAATCTGTCAATGAAAGGCAGGCTCAGTTTGGGATTTAAAGTAATTGTCTGTACATAATCCAGATCAGTTCCAAAATTAACAACACCTCCATTAAAAAATATATCATTAAATATTTCGCTGTCGGGTCTCTGAATACCGTTAGTGTCGCCAGTTTCGTAATCGGTAAGATCACTTCCAGCCCGGAAATCGTAATTTCCATTCAGGTCAACGATCCAGTTTTCAATGAATTTCCAGTCAAGCCGGAATCCTCTGTTTGCTGTAAAATCTCTGGATGTCGGATCAGGATTTGAAAATTTTCTTTGCTGAGATTCAAATCTCGATCTGTTAAAATCTGTTGATGCAGAAAAATTTGAACTAAAAAGGGGAACCAGCGGGATGAACGGCAGAAAGAAATACATCTTCGCATTTGCATACTTCTCACCTAAGGGGATCAGTTGACCTATATTCAGATTTAATTTTTCTGAAAGTTTAAAATCAGTTGCAAAGCTGACTCCACCGTTATATCTGAAATCATTTTTATTTTCATAAGTAATATCTCTTGAGTTTCCAAAATCAGCATTAAAATTAAATCGAAGCTGATTAAAGAAATCCTTCACAAAAAAATTACCACCCGGTAATGTAAAGAACATACTATTGATTGAAAGTGTATTTCTAACTAATAAACTCTGTGCTTCTTCATATACATTATTTCTTGCAGTTTGTGCCTGATTTTCATCCCCTGTCTGAGATAAGACCCGCAAATACTGCTGTTCTGCTGCTTTATCAATTTCAATATCCGTACCCGGAAAATACTGAGGGTTATTTGTATTTTCAGAATGTCTGAAAGTAAGCGGAAGAGTTATAAAATCCTTCCAGTCTTCGGAGATCATAGACGCCAAAGCGTTATTAATGAATTTATGTACATTGATCGTAGTTCCAAAATCCCATGATAAACCCGTATTTCGGGTCCCCACCCTTGTATCAATAGAATGAAAGTATGGATCGGTCTTTGATATTGCAAAATTGAAATCCATCAGGTCGGCAAATTTCAGATTTGCATTTACATTAAAAGCTACTCCGTCATTATCGATTACGTTTACAAGCCGCAGTTCATTAAACCATACACTTCCCGAAATGGAAGAATTCAGTCCATTCCTGTTTTTTTCCACACCAAGTGTAATTTCCCTGATAGATTTCAAATCAGGATTACCAAAGATTCTGTATTCTGCACCAGGTATACTCGGTACCGGCAACGTAACAGGTACATTAGCGCTGTCTCTGAGCAATTTCAGTCTGGTCAGTTCGTTAAAATTAACTGTAACATTGTTCAAAGAATCCCACGGCTGCTCAGGTCGGTTTGGATTTCTGTTATCAGGATGTATAGGTGCTCTGTATTCGTAATAATTATTTGAATCATTTCCAAATCGTATCACCATCGTTGCATCATAGATATCTGAATTTGTATAATTAAATGACGGGTCTCCGTTTACAAACATTTTCATTGTTCTGTAATTAAAAAGATCCAGTGGTAATGTACTGTAATCTTTTCTTGCAACTTTTTTTACACCGCTTGTAAGGTTTGTAATTTCAAGTGATAAAGACTGTTCGTTTGACTGTGTTTCTTCACCGGTCTGATTTCTGATATTCTGTCTCAGCACATTACCCGGAACAGGACTCTGATAAAAATTTGGATTTTCTTCAATGCTGACTGTGGAGATATTATAAGTTGTATCTATTTTATTTGGTTTTACCCACTGATTTCCTGTCAGGTTAATTTCATACATCACAAGTCTGACTGAATCTCTGATACCGGTAACCCACATTCTGACAAACTGAATATTATTAAAAGAAGCATTTCCGTATGATGTTGTAAACTCAGATAATGGTATTTTATACTGATGCCATCCATTCAATCCTGAACCTACTATATATTTATTGGTAAGTGAAGTATCCAGATCTATTTCAAACTGGAAATAATCATTACCGTTATTTACCCGGACGGTTTTATTCAAATCCTCCGTATCCGGTCTTCGTCCGTTATCAAAATTCAGATTTCCCTGTGTACCGTTAATTAAGTTTGGATTGAATACTGGATTCGTATTATTATTATCGCCGGCAGGATCTCCATTTTCAAAATTTGCCAGAGTTAAGTTAGTACCATTTTTACTATTATATTCGATTAATTCTTCATCATCAGTTTTAAAGTCAAGACCCTTATCATCCGCCTGAGATCTCAGTTCACCATTACCAAGTGTATCTTCAGTATTTAGAACGTTGTTAGGAATAGCATCCTGACTTATATTTCCCAGATCAATAATTAATTTCCCGGGCAGTGTCTGAGCATTCAGATTCACGACACGCATACTGAATTCAATGAAATTTATATTATCATTGATAAGATCATTACTTGTTGTATTCAAAAATTTCATTACTCCGTTCCATGTAGAATCAAGATCCTGAGTTGTTTCATAAGCGCCATTATAATTATATGTTCCTCTTTGACTTGGAACATAAGTCATATAAAAAGGCGTGATCGTATTTTGATTTGCCTGAACATCTTTATATGGATATACATTTGTAACAAGCTCACTGTTTGGAAGATTGTACCATTGCAGTTTTCCTCTTTTACCCTGCTTATACTGAATACTGTCTGCAGGTCCGATATAATTTGAAAGAGGTACAGATCCAATTGTCCAGGTATTGTAAGTAGTACCAAGTGAAATTATTTTTTTTGCACCTTCCATATCATCAATATAAGCAACTGCTTCATTGTTATCGCCCGGTATAAGACTTTTCTTTGTATTTGGATCAGGGATAATGGATGCAATTTCACCTCTTATTGAAAAACTGGATGGCTCTTTTGTATTAAATCCGGGAAGCAGATTTACAAGGTTTGTAAAGGACTGCATTGGCAGCTCTGTAGTAAAATCAATTCCGAACATTGAATTATTTGTCGGCTCTTCACCTATCCTTACTTTGTCGTTCAATGTCTGCTGCTTCAGATTTACAAATGTAAAACCGAATGAACTTTTTTCGGAGATCCTGTAATCACCTCTTAATCCAAGAAATGTTTTTGAAGCCAGCGTAAAAAGGTCATTTGTTTCATATGAGATCTTAAGGTCTTTTGATATTAATGCGGATGAATTTCTGATCACAACTGTACCAGTAGAATAATCAACTGTATAATCCACATTAGGTACAAGATTAAGCTCACCGACTTTTATTGTAACACTTCCCTGTACCAGATTAAATCCGAGACTGATTGTGTTACTGATACCGGCTTCTCCTCTGACTTTACCAGTTATCTTAAAATTGTTTGCATTTGGCTGTAGTCTGGAATCATTCTTTGATAAAGTATAGATCTGTGGATACCAAAAGCTGGAATCAATCCTGACTCCGTTTTCTTCATAAGCCTCAAAGTTTGATAAGAAAGGTTTTAAAGTCGGAAAAATAACATAACCACTTTCTACATTAATGGTAGTACCGGGTATAAAGTCAAATTTATTGTCGGGATCACCTGACCTTCCGTTTGTATATCTGTCAAGTCCTACTATAAAGATCAAATCTCTTGAAATATTCTGAGACGGAGGAAGAGTCGGTATATAATTTCCATTATCAAGATATTTTATTTCAAATTCAAATCCTTCTTTTACAACTCTCGATACAGGCAGTTTATATATATTTTTTAATTTGTGTTCCCACGCAAGAGTATTTGCCGGAACAAGGTTTTCGGGCTTTACCATTTTCAGGACGAGTGTATCTTCAGCATTTATGGAATCTGTACTAATAGTTCCAAACTGTTCACGGGTTTTGGTTCTTTTATATGCTACACCTACAAAATAATTGTCTGGTAAACTTACATTCAAAGAAACAAAACCTGCTAATCTGTGAAGTTCATATTCACTTTCCTCTAACTTTCTGACAATACCTGACGCATTAACTCCCTGCTGATTGAACCTTAGGGATTTCAAAGTATCATTGTACTGACCGCTGGAAGGAATTGGTCCGAGATCCACATACATTGCTGCTCTTCTGTAGTTTTCTGTCTGCTGATCCGTCTGTACCCAGACCTCAAAAGACTGTTCATCCACGGCAAGGCTGTCAGTTCTTTGACTTATAGTACTGCCTGTTGTATAAAAATCTACAAAACTGGTTTTATAAACTGTATCTAAGAAAAAATGATTGTCAGCATAATCCCATAAATTAATATCATATCTCGACTCCTGCACACCTCCGCTGTAATCCTTTGTTTCTGATTTACTGGTTTTCTGTGAAACTACGCTAGACAAAGATAATGACCCGAGCTGAAATTCACCTTTGACACCAAACAAGGACTGAGATGAACCGATCAGGCCGGATCTCGTCTCAAGAGAAACATTTCCTCCCTCTATCTTTTTAATAACTTCATCAGAATATCCTTCATATTTCAGCTTGAGCTGATTTTCAAAATCAAATAATCTCTGTGTATTATAATCTGCATCAATGCTTAGTTTATCTCCGATGACACCTTTTGCAGTAAGCTGAACTTCCTGTTTAAAGTTAATACTGTTATTTGAATTACTCAAACCGGTTATTACAGTCTGATCACTTTTTGCACTTTGATAAGAAGCTGTAATATCTACAGCACCGTTTAGTTTTAAATTAAATGTAGGGGGACCGAATATACTTTCTGATTTAAATGGAAGAGGGATAGTTATATCTGTAAATTTTTCAAAGAGTTTTCCAAGATCATCCTGAGTACCGCCTTTGAAATTTTCGCCAACAATAATTGAAAATAAATTTTCAATATTATTTGCCGACAGCGCCTGTAAATATTCCTCAAGGGGAATTACCAAAGGAGCTCTTATTGGTTCGCCATTAAAATTTTCAGTAAGTATTACATTTCCTGATGTGTCAAATTTTATTTCGGGCTTTAACAATGTAGAATTACCTAATAATAATGGTGATGATCTTCCCTGAATTTTTGTCCCGAATTTATAAACCGGTTCGTATTGGAAATATTTGATTCGGGCTGTAGAATCCACAGGCTCCTGGTTTACACCGATCAGACTAAGTGAATCTTCTGTCGAATAAACAGTGCTGGTATCATTTGGATTGACCTTTACATAATTGTTTCTTACGCCTGTCCTGTCTCTTCTTCCTTGAGAAAAAGTAACATTGCTTATACCAAATAAAATTATTATTATTAAAACTAATTTTTGAGGTTGTTTTAGCGAATCAATTATTTTCTGTGAATTAAAATTCAACTACAAGAGTTATTTATTACAAAATTGTAAAATTCTTCTATAAGCTTTATTTTAACCTTTTAAAAATTTATTATTTATTTGATAATTTCTTACCGATTCTAGAATTCTTTGCAGTTTCAAATCTTTATTTAAAATCAAATTTATTTTTAACAATTATAATTATTAACAAATTAACATTCAATGTTTAACATTAAAGTCCTGAATTTTTCTCTATTTACAGTTATCCTTTTATTTCTAAACTCATCTTTTCTGTATTCGCAGTTTGATCCGCATCCCGAACTCGAATGGCATACTATCGAGACCGAACATTTTTTTGTTCACTATCATGATGGTACGGAAAGAACTGCAAATACAATTGCAAAAATCGCTGAAGAAATTTATGGTCCGATCACTACACTGTATAAATATACCACACCTGATAAAACTCATTTCATTGTTAATGACGTATCCGATATTGCAAACGGAGCTACAGATTATTTTGGCAACAGGATAGAAATTTATGCAACTGCTCTTGACTACGATCTCAGAGGTACACACAACTGGCTGAGAAATGTTGTCACTCACGAATATACTCATGCTATTCAGGTTCAGGCATCTTTAAAATATGGAACTAAACTTCCAACATTTTATCTGCAGTGGCTCGGTTATGAAAATGAGGTCAGACCAGATGTTTTATATGGTTATCCAAATGCCATCGTCTCTTACCCGATTTCGGGGGTCGGAGTTCCCGCATGGTTTGCAGAAGGTACTGCGCAGTATCAGAGACAACAATTAAATTATGAATACTGGGATTCACACAGAGATATGATTTTAAGAAGCTATATTATCGGAGGTAATCTTCTTACCTGGGGTGAGATGGGACAATTTTCTTCCATCACCAGTCTTAAAGCAGAATCGATATATAATCTCGGATATTCTCTCACAAGATATATTTCAGAAGAGTACGGTGAAGAAAAGCTCAGAGAGATCACAGATAACTTAGGAGATTTTACAAATTTCAGTATGGACAGAGCTATGAAAAAAGCTCTGGGCACTGATGGGAAAAAAGTATATTATCAGTGGAAAGCATTTCTCGAAAATGATTATGCAAAAAGACTTGCAGATGTAAAAGCTGATGAAGTCGAAGGTGTCGTTATTGAAAATAAAGGTTTTGCAAATTATTTTCCGCAGCTCTCACCTGACGGAAAAAAAGTAGCTTATTTATCAAATCAGGAATTTGACTATGGAGCAACAAGTCTGATGGTGTATGACATTGCAACAAGAAAATCTGAAATAGTAAATGCACCAGTCTCAACCAATTTCTCCTGGTCACCTGATTCTAAGAAAATTCTTTTCGCAAAAAGAAATTACCCGAGGACGATTCTCGGGACCACTGTTTATGACATATATGAGCTTAATGTAAAAAGTGGTGATGAAAAAAAACTTACTGAAAATCTAAGAGCTACATCTCCTGCATATGCTCCTGACGGTAAGACAATGATTTTTGTTACTAACAGAGACGGTACTTTGAATCTTAATTTAGCAAATACAGACGGGAAAAATATCAGACCTCTGACTACCTTTACAAACGGCGAACAGGTCTATAACCCTAAATTTTCTCCTGACGGAAAAAAAATATATTTTGATTTCGCTTACGAAGATTCAAGAAAAATTGCATCGATTGAAGTAGAGACAGGTACAATTGAATATGTACTTGAAAAAAAAGGTGTAGATTACAGAACTCCTTTTTTATCAAAGGACGGAAAGAAAATGTTTTATTCCTCAAATCCCACAGGTATCTTCAATATTTATTCACTTGATATGGATTCGGGAACAGTAAAGCAGCTTACAAATGCAATCGGCGGAGCATTTATGCCATCAGTAGATGGTAATGGAAATCTCGCTTATTCTTCTTATCAACCTACAGGCTATAAGATTGCATTATTAAAAAATTATGAAGAGTTCGATCCTGATGTACTGGGAAAATATAAGCAGCCGGATATACTTATCACAAAATATACTTCTGAAGATTCCTTACAGGCAGGCAGTAATTTTAACTGGAATAAGCTTAAAAATTTTGATGATAAGAATATCACGAAATTGAAAAAGGAAGAATACAGAAGCGCATTCACACCACTTTCTTTTGTACCTGTTTTGAGATTTGATACATATCAGAGACAGGATCAATTCAGTTTTTTTGAAGCTATCAAGCCGGGCTTATACTTTTTTTCAAATGAAATGCTAAACAGATTTTCAGTATTCGGCGGTGCTGCAATTAACGTAAAAGGCGAACGTGATATTTTCCTGCAGTTTCAATATGATAATGGATTTCCATTTTTCAAAGACTTCTTTACAAAAGAAGTCGGATTCTTACCTACACTAACGCTTGAAGGATTCAATACTACAAGGGATTCGCAGGGAGATCTGATTGCCGGTGCAGATACTATTAGTGTTGGTATTACTTATGATCTGTTGTCATTTGATTTCGGAATGGCATTTAATATTATTAACAGTGATCACACTGTGAAGTTTTTATATACCTTGTCAAATTACGCTTATGATATAGACGCCTTTGCAATTCCGCAAAGCGGAATTTCTGTCAGGTCAGCACGAGAGACTTATTTTAAAGCAAATGATTTCGCACTGACATACAGTTACGAAAGTATCCTTCCAAGTAAAAATGCTGACATCAATCCTATCGGAAGAGTGTTTGACATTACTTATGATTATGAAATGAGTGAAATTAATCCTTCTATCGAAGTAAATGACAATGGTACAATTACAACAAATTACGAGGACAGAGATCTGTTTAAAATTTTCGGTTCATGGACTGAATCTGTCGGGCTGTTTAATAACGCTCATTCAATTTCATTAAGACTTTCAGGTGGTACGATATTCGGACCACCGGTGGAAGGTTTTTATAATTTTTATGCATCAGGTCTACCGGGCATGAGAGGATATCCTTTCTATGCACTTGGAGGTGGAAGAGCTGTTGCACTTAATCTGAATTACAGACTGCCGATCTTTACAAATATTGATACACGAATTTCACCTCTTTATCTTGACAAACTATATTTTTCACTTTATGGTGACTATGGTAATGCATGGGATGGCAGCGATACAAGGCTTAATGATTTTAAATCTGATATTGGTGCGCAGCTCAGACTGCAGGCATTTTCATTCTATGTTTTCCCTACCAGTATTTTCTTTGATGTAGCTTACGGCTTTAATGAATTCACTGATATTTATCAGGGACAGCCTGTCACTTACGGAAAACAACTGAATTACTATCTCGGCGTGCTGTTTGGATTTGATATTTAATAAAGAAAATCTTTTCGGTACTTAATTAAATAAGCTGTACAATTTATTTTAATTTTTATAAAAAGCGGAATATTATATTTCGCTTTTTATTTTAGATTCATAAATAAATTTTTTGACAGTACTTTGTTGCATCAGAGTTATTTGCTCTTCGGACTCTGCGGATAATGAAAAAACTTACTCAAACACCCAAACCTCTTTCACCTTAGAATAAACAGTATCATTCAATTCACCTGTATATGGGTTTTTAAAATCCTTCTTATCTGTCATCCATGTAGAATTTATATTCAAAGAATCATTTCTGTACTGCATCAGATAAATTGTCTTATCATAAAGTCCGTACTGCTTTATAAAATTTTCCAGTCCCCTGCTGACTTCACTAAAGGTAAACCTCTGCTCAGCAATAAATTTATTGTCTTTTACTTTCTTGACGATATTTTCATAGTTGTGCATAAAAATATCCCATCTGGCATCTTTGATATCTTTGTTCACTTCATCAGATTTTGACTTCATTTGTTCAAGCAAAGTAAGCGTCTTACTACCTGCTCCATACGAATCCTTATAGACGAGTGCTTCTTTAACTGCGATATACTTTTTAAAAAAATCATTAAATATAACTCTGACATTCTGTGGTGCTAAATTTGCATTATCAAATTTTATCTCCCTACCCTGTTCAATTACACCCGGCTGAATAGTCTTAAATTTTTTCCCGTTTGTAATTGTTGAATCGGATATTTCAAATACTTTTAATTTAATCGAATCCGAATTATTATTTTTTGATACTAAAAAAGAAAATAAAATTGACGTTGTTACTAATAATTTTATTATCATGTCTGAAAATTAATTTTATATATTTTATTGTCTGAATATGCAAAGCAGTATAATAAATTTAAAGTAAAATATGATGATATTTTTCGATCTCAATAAAACACTTCGATTCATGATCTAAAAGAAAAAGTAATTAGTTTACAGAATCTTGAAACTGAATTTACTATTTTCGATTACAAATTTTTCCAAACATCTGATTACAATATGTCAAAAACTTTTCTGTCTGCCGAATGGCGAAAACTTATAATGATAAATTATTCATTGGATAAAAAAGATAAAAAAGATAAAAAAATACTTGAGCCGTTCATTCCTTATAATACCGAACTCGATCTGTGGAACGACAAATGTTACATCAGTCTCGTCGGATTTATGTTTTTAAATACCCGTTTAAAAAATATCAAAATCCCCTTTCATAGAAATTTTGAAGAAGTAAATCTAAGATTTTATGTAAGACATTTTAACAAAGAAAATAATGAATGGAGACGTGGTGTCGTATTTATAAAAGAGATCGTCTCAAAACGTGCTCTGTCATTTATTGCAAACAATCTTTATAAAGAAAATTACGAAACAATGCCAATGTCACATAATTGGGAATCCGATCAGAATTCCGGTGAATTATCAGTTGAATTTACATGGAAAAAATATGAAGATTGGAATTCCATAAAAGTTATTGCCGGTACGGAATTATCAAAGATTGAAAAAGAAAGTGAAGCTGAATTCATCACAGAACATTACTGGGGTTATACAAAAATAAATGAAAGTTCAACTTCTGAATATGGCGTTACACATCCAAGATGGGAAATATATAAGACAATTGAATATTCTATTAATGTAAATTTTGAAAACACTTATGGAAATGAGTTCGGTTTTTTAAATTCAGAAACACCTGTCTCAGTCTTCCTTGCGGAAGGTTCAGAGATCGAAGTAAAAGAAGGCAGAAAGATCTGAGTTAAGTATATTTAAACGGCATTTTCAAAATGTATAATATATTCTTCTTTCCTGTGGTCTGCAACTGAATAAAAATAATCTTCGAGTTTTAAAGCAATCTTCTCCCAGCTCAGATTATTTTGAATCACTTCCCTGCCGGACATTCCGATATATCTTCTGTATTCTGCATGAGATAAAAGATTACATACAGAATTAATAAATTCAGATTTATTTTCTGCAAGCAAAATATCCAATCCGGCTTTTGCTCCAAGTCCTTTAAAACCTATTTCGGATGAAACTACAGGTACACCCATTGACATCGGCTCAAGTACTTTGTTCATCGATCCTGCACCGACTCTTACCGGTGATACTGCTATAGAACTCTTACTGTATTCATCCGAAAGTGACTTCACAAATCCGGTAACTATAATATTTTCTGATTGAAGTTTAAGAATTTTCTCAGTCGGATTCTGACCTGCAATTTTAAATTTCACGTTTGGAAATTTCTTCAATACTTCCGGGAATATTTCCTCTGCAAAATAAACTGCCGCATCTATATTTGGATGATAAGTCATGTTACCTGTAAAAATTATCTGATCATCAATAAAGTAGTCATGCTCTTCTCCTCCAAACTGATCTGTATCAACTCCATTTTCTAAAACCTCAATGTTATTCAATTCATGTTCGGCAATTAAATAATTTTTATCCTCTTCAGAACAAACAAGCGTAAGATCAAACTCACATATAATCTTTTCATATTTCAATACTTTTTTATATTCTGATCTCTCCATAAAATTTATCAATGGATTCTTTTTCTGCGAAGCTCTTCTTTTCCAGTACATGGAATATGCATCAGGAAGATCCAGTACTGTACTGACATTTTTCAATCCGGCAGTATATTGAGCCATCCTCAGATGCTGTGTATGAATGACATCAATTTCATTTTGTGAAATGAATTCTTCCAAAACTTTTTTGAGTCTATTAGATCTGAAATAATTTATCTGAAAAGGAGTTTCTGAAAAAACATTACTGAGACTGTTAAAAGCAGACATGAAATGCGGCATATATACAAGCTTAATTTCATCGAAATATTTTTCAAGTTCCGGCAGATAATTATAATCATCTTTATTATCTATAAAGGTGATCAGATATAATGTATGCCTTTCAGATAACTGTTTTGCCAGATTAAATATCTTTAATTTATCTCCTCGGTATGGTGGATACGGGAATCGATTTGCAAGAAATAATATCTTCATTTTATATTTGTTTAAATTTTTTCAAAACTAACTTCTTTGTCTTACTTTTCCGTAAAGCGATATATCTTTTATTTTTTTAATAGTATCCAGAATTTTATAGCTCATATTTTTTCTGTAATGCTTGTTCAGAAAATGATCCATGGAATCAGAAAAATGAATGCTTCTTTTTGCTACCACATGTCCAATGTGTAAGACTCTCACTTCTGGAAAATAGAGTATTTTAAATCCATCTTCTCTGATCCTTTTACAAAGGTCTTCTTCTTCTTTATAAAGGAAAAACTTTTCATCAAAACCATTTACTTTCTCAAAAACTTTTTTATCACATAAAAACACTGCACCTGAAACCCATGCAGCTTCAGCTTCGGAATCTCTTGGCTTCCAGTATGACGAGCCATAATTATTTTTCATCCATGAGTAAATTCCGTGAAGTTCCCCATGATCAAACTCCTGACAGCTAAGATCTTCCAGTAAAAGCTTTGGACCTGCTACACTGAATTCACTTTTGCTTATTAGTCTTTCATACAAATTCTTTACAGTGTCAGGTTGTATGAATTTAATATCTGAATTCAGAATCAATACAAATTTGCTGTCAGTTTTCTTTGAAAGAAAATTATGCCCTCCGCCAAATCCGAGATTTTTATCTGAACTCGAAAAAGAGATTTCTTCTCCTGAATATTTTTCTTCAGTATCTGAAAGATCATCATCAGAATTATTATCAAGCACGAGAACTTTATACTTCAGACCCGAATCTTTCAGATCTTTAAAAAGCCCGTCCAGACAATCCTCAAGATATCTCTTCGTATTGTAATTTATTATTTGTATCTGCAGATCGTACATTTGAATTGTTTCCTTTGTTTGTATAATTAAAATTTTCTACAAATTCACATAAGAATTTATTAAGTTCATCACCGATAATTTCCCAGTCATATTTTTTTTCAGCTAAAGCTCTTCCATTTTCAGAAAGCATTTCAGAAAGCTCTGTATTTTTTAAAACTTTTACAACCTTCTCAGCAAAATCCTTTTCGTTTTTACCAATTAATATATCTTTATTCTCAACTGCTGAAATCCCTTCAGCGCCAAGCTCAGTAGATATTACAGGAACACCCATTGAAAATGCTTCAAGAATTTTGAGACGTGTACCGCCTCCGACCTTTAGAGGAATTACAGCCGCAGATGCTTTGCAGAGAAAATCTCTTATGTCATCGACATATCCGGTTACAAGAACTCCTTCAACAGATGACAGCTCTATCACACTTTTCGGCGGCTCCTTGCCAGCGATTATAAATTTAAGTTCAGGAATTTCTTTTTTAATCAGTGGAAAAATCTTTTTTGCAAAATAAATTGCTGCCTCAGTATTTGGATAATATCCAAACCATGCAGTAAAGATCACTGTCGGATCTTTTACAGTATTTTCTCTTTTGTAAAAATAATCTGTATTCACTCCATTCTCGATCACCTTTATTTCAGCTTCATTATAATAAGAAAATATAAGCTCTTTTTCTTTTTCTGAAGTCGTAATATATACTTTGAATTTTTTTAAAATTTCGATTTCGTATTTCAGTAACTTCTTCCATTGTGAACGCGCATAAATTCTTCTGATAAATACCGACTCTTCAGCCATTCTTTTATAAAAAGTAAATCCGCAGTCTTCATTATTTGGGATCACAGGGATCTTACCGATGACGCTATCCGGAATATACTGCGCAAGATAAATGTGATCACAAAGTATCAGATCAAAATTATTTTTGGCAATGCTTTTAGTAACTAATTCTTTCATCTGTTCTGAATAAAATCTTCGAATGATATAAGGTGTATCTGTAAACAAACTTTTCAAAAGTCCTGTTATACTGTGTTCATAATCCCATTCAATTATTTCCATTTCTTCAAAATATTTTCCCATTTCATCAATCCTGTCCTGACTTATTTTTCCTCTGGTGGTTCTGTTGATCCAGTGCAGTTCATGTTTTTTTGACAACTGCTTTATAAGATTATAATCTCTGCTGATAGAACCGCCGGTTGGAGGATATGGAAAATCATATGATATGAAAAGTATTTTCATGACTGCTTTACTAAATTTTTGATATATTTAATTCTGCATAAACTTTATCCATGTCCTCTGCAGTTCTCCATTCCTGAAAATAATTTTTCTCGCGTTCCTGTGCATTCTCTCCAAGAAATTTCCTTTGATTTTCATCTTTGATAAGTAATTTAATTTTCTCTGCCAGATTTTCTATATAATTTTTCTCAATTAATATCCCTGAAACTCCATCCTCTATTAGCTCCTTCAGACCGCTTACATTTTCAGAAGTCAGTGCTATTACCGGCTTTCCTAATGCCATTGCTTCTTGCACGGAATACGACATTCCCTCCCATAGAGAAGTGGAAATATAAATGTCAAAATTATGCACATAGTCTGGAATATTTTCTTTATATGGGATGAATTCAATTTTATCCTGAAGTCCGAATCCGTCCCTGAGATTCTTCAGTTCATCCTTACAGCTTCCGTCTCCGATTATTACAAACTTTATATTTTCAAGAGAGTCTTTGATCAAAGAAGCTGCTTCGATCAGCATGTTAAAACCCTTTTGTCTTTCCAGTCTCCCGACAGTACCGATTATAAATTCATCAGTTCCGAACAGATCCTTTTTGGAAATGGTCCTGTCTATTTTTGAATTAAGTTCATCAGTATCTACTCCGTTCACTGTTACCCTTATCTTACTTTCATCATAATCAAATTTCCCGATCATAGTATTTTTTTCATATTCCCCAATTGCAATTGTCAGATCAAAGATCCCTGATTTTATTTTCTGAAAATATTTATCTTTTACAGAAATATTTGCAAGCTCCTCTTCACTCCAGAATACACCGTGTCTAGTATGCACCACAGAACCTGCACCGGCGATGCGACCGACTATTCCGCCAAAAGAATTTAAATGTGAATGTACAATATCAAATTTTTCCTTTTTCATTATTCTGTAAAGTTCTTTAGAACCTTCAGCAGTAATTCCATCAAGTTTACTTTTATACCCGTGTTTCCTGCCGGCGATAAAATACTGTACTCCAATTTTATCAAGCTCATCATTGAAATTTCCTCTTTCAGGAGTTGCAACATAATGTTCAAATTTATTGGAGTCAGAATGTTTTACAAGCGCAAGGATATGCCTCTCTGTGCCGTAAAGTTTTCCGTCTGGTGAGATGTGCAGTATTTTAATTTTTTTATCCGGCAATCTGAAATGATTTTTTTGAATTATTCTTTAATAATAAATTTATCTGTGCAAAAACTTCGCTTACCTGAATGCTATTCATACATTTTATATCCGGACAGGTCTTTCCGGCATTTCGTGTGCAGTATTGCTCTGACTCTGATGCTGAACAGAATAGTTTTTTATATAATACTTTATGTATCTCACCCAAAGGATTTGAAAATTCAGGATTGGTGGGTCCGAACAATGCTATAGACGGAACATCAAAAGCACCGGCTATCTGCAATCCGACAGAATCATTTCCAATAAATAAAACTGATCCGGATATTACTGCTGCGCTTAGTTCCAATGGGATTAAAAGAACTGTACATCTGTCATTTGCACCGGAATTTCCTTTGATAAATTCAAGAAGTTCCCTGTCATTTTCAGAACCGATTAAAACTGTTTTGTAATTTTCTGATAATTTCCCGCAAAGTCGCCAATATTTTTCAGGTGACCATTCTTTTGCCTTCCATCCTGCAGTTGGCTGAATGACTATGTAATCTTCATTATCATCGATCCCATTAGCATACAAAATTTCTTCTGATTTCCTGACAGAATTTTCGTCTATGCTAAGTACATTTTTTATTCCGTCTTCAGACATAAGATTAGCATATTCAATATCGCTGACAACAAGTCCCTCTCTGATTACATTTAAATATTTCTCTGAAAGATGACCGGCAGTATGCTGAGTATCCGTGTCAATAAATTTCGAATAGCAAAATCCAAATCCGTTATAATTCAGTCCGATGGAATATTTAAATCCACCTGCCATAGCAAATAAAGCAGTTGTATATTTTCCTGTAAGGTCTATACAGAGATCATAATTTTTATTTCTTACAGATCTAAGGAAATTAATTTTTTCATTAACATAAAATTTATCACTGTCATTATAATCAGCAGTTTTAATTTTATCAAAAACGATCACTTCATTTATATCCGGATTATTCTTAATGACGGCTTCCGATCTTGACTTTACCCAGATATCAATTTCAACATCAGGAAACATCTTCTTTAAAAATTTTACAGCAGGAGTGTTCATCAATACATCGCCTTTGAAATAAAGTGAGACCACAAGAATTTTTTTAATCTCTGATCTGTCAATCTCCTTTCTTTTGAAAAAGAAAAATATGCTGCCGACAAATGATATTATATTTTTAAGAAATCTTTTCATTAATATTAATTTTATTTTCAGTATGTAACTTGAGAACTTCCTGAAATTTATTTACTGAATTTTCCCAGGTAAATTTTTTGATATATTCATTTCCTTTATTTGCAATATTTATCCTGAACTTATCATCAACTATTAATTTTCTGACTGTATCTGCAGCAGCATTACTGTCTTCAGAATTGAAGAGCACAGCAGTCTCATTATTTACTGCATATTCTCTGTGTCCCCCAATATCAGTGCAGGCAAGTGCAGCACCACATATCATTGCTTCTGCAGGCGGCAGTGGAAAACCTTCTGCCAGACTCGGACTAACAAAAATAGAAGATTCATTATATAAGTTTCTGAGAGTCTGTCTGTCAGGTGACTGAAAATATTTAACTCCTTCAGGCAGTCCATAGGGTTTATCAGGCACTCCAAATAAATTTAATTCCAGATCCGGAAATTCTTTTTTCAAAACTGAAAAAGCTTCCAGTCCGTATTTGCTGCCTTTAAATTCAAGTTCATTATAGAGCATCATAATTTTTTTTGCCGATCTTTTCTCAGGCAAAATATCCATTCCAAATTCCGAGAAGTCAAATGCATTCGGCACATAATATGATTCCTCATTCATAGATGCAGCAATGTCTTCCAGCCATTTTGCGATCACTATTTTTTTAAATGGCATTTTCCATGTTTCATTTACTTCCTCTTCACTTCCGTTCCATATTTCATAATGCTGGATAAAATAAAATTTTTCTCCCTTACTTTTATTCAGACCATTTGCGCAATGTGCTGTCCTCCATGCAGTTGCGATTGATACATCGGCATCAGGAATTGTTTCATCACTGATATTTCTCACCCATATCGAATTTACATTTTCATTTAATTTGAACCAGTTATCCGGCTGAAAGCTGTTGTCAATTTTTCTCTGATGATATCTCATCTGATATTTCAGATTTTTTAATGCTGATTCTTTGAATGTATATGAAGGATGAATGACATTTATACAATGACCTTTTTCGGAAAGACGGTTTGCATATTCATATACGATCTTGAAACCACCTATTGGCTTATTCCCTGCGAACGGTAAAATAAAATTGATTGTCATTATAATAATTTCTCTTAAGCAAAGATAAGAATTTTATATCTTTATAAAAAATTTAAATACCTGTCAAACGTAGGAATCAAATTCAAAAATGAACTTTTTATTCAGCCTGACACGATGGTATTGCCTCAAAGGCTCTAAAATTCTAAGATCTTAAAACCTTAAACACTTAAAACTTTTAAATCATAAAACTATAAAATCTGAAATCATAAAACAAAAAATGTAATAACTTTTTTAATAAATAACTTTGAGCCTTCGAGACTTTGAGGTTTTAAGGCAAATTCAATTTAATGTTCTCATCCTGATTTACCCAAAAACATGAGTCACAAATAAATTAAAATTGCTCCTCCCTTTTATCAAAGGGGAGGCTTGGAGGGGTTTGTAAAATTAATTTTAACCTCGTTGTAAACGGGCGACAACCTCCTTCGCACCCACTTTTTTAAGGGGAATTAATTATAAATTATTCTGGATCGTGCTATTGAACTTTTAGATTTCATTTCTAAAAAATTGATATAAAATTTATATTCAATTCTGCGGTTAAATAAAGTTGCATTGATTAACTACTTTTTTTGAAAGACTTCAAAATCTGTCGGGTGAAATTCACTTTTAATACGGAAGAAATAGTCAGATAGATGAGGAGAGTTAAAGATGAACATATTACTACTCTCATAAGAAGTGCCGGAATTTCATTGTCCAGAGTATCATTTAAAAAATAATCTTTCAGAATATTAACTATTAAAAAAGTCAGACCTCCGCTAAGAAACATTAGTAATATTTTTTTTAGATGTTCCGTAAATCTGCCAATGATCTTTCTTGAAAAATACAAAAGCATTAATCCATAAATTCCTGTGGTAAAAAAAGTAGCCATCGAGATCGCATAGAATCCAAAATAACCGCTGAGTAAATAATTCAGCAAAATTCCTGAGAGATATGTAATACTACCGATCTTTGTCATGAGCCTGTATTCCTTTTTTGCCAGAAAAAGTGCTGTCGGGACAATGTACATTACAAATGTCAGCAGCGAAAGTGCATCCCAGAAAAATGGTTTCAGTGTCATGTCAATTCCGCTTTGATCAAAATTTCCACGCAGATAAACCATTGACAATATATCCTTTCCAAATGTCAGGAATACAACTGTAACAGGGATCAACATAAACAGCAAAACGGAAAAGGTATTCAGAAATAAATTTTTTGCTTTGATCTTTTTTTCAAATGCAAATAAAGTTGAAAGGTCCGAGATCAAGACTGTAAAAAATACTGAGAATATCAATGAGAATATTACACTCGTAAGCGTACCTGAATAGTGCAGCGATGAAACTGCCCCTTCCCCAAAAAAAGAAGCAAAGTAATTTCGCGAAAGAATATATATCTGATTGCAGATTACAAGTAATAAAATTGAAGCTGATCCTTTTAGTACTTTTTTTGTTACTTCATCTAATTTTAAAAAATCAAATTTGCGTAATCTGAACTCTGCACCAAGTTTCACCAGTCCGTAAGTCATAACTCCTGCCATTAAAAAATTTCCGGCCAGATTTGCGAAAGACAAATTATACACAACATCATCTTTATAAAAAGGCATTACTATTGATACTAATAAAGCTATGCCTGTCAGCACCGGTACGATCACAGGCAGAAAAAATTTCTTAAGAGCATTATATACAGAATGGAAGTAACCGGTAAATATTTTCAGGAAAAGTATGGGGAATATTATATATGATATTTCTATCGATCTCAATAATTTTTCTCCTTCAAAACCAGGCAGAAGGATTTTGATCACTGTACTGTTGAAAATAATTATAATAGAAACTACAACTATACCGATCAGAAAAAGTACGTTGAATAAATTATTAAATGATTTCCATATCAGGTTTTTTTCCTGGTCTTTCTGAAGCGAAGCGTATTCACTGTTTACGACACCTTTAATTGTATCAAGCCCGATCAGCACAATAAGACTGTCAGGTATCATTATCAAAGCAGTATAAATATCTGCAGATGAAGAAACTCCAAGCACCGCAGCTATCACAAGATTTTTAAATACGTCAAATATCTTTATCAGAATTACAATAATAAACAGCCTGGAAAATACACGTGAAGTACTGTTCATAATTTTTGTGATTAATTGGAACTGATAATTGCGGACTGTGAACTTTGAGACAGTCTGAATGTAAGGGAAATCAGGATCCAGATTACAATAGTGATCACACCGAATAAACTCATATACGGTTCGAAATTAAATGCAACTATAAGCCCTACAAAAGAGAGCTGCAGACCGTCAAAATATTTTGAATATACAGGATCACTTTTTTTTCCACCAAATTTGAAAGAATAAACAGCAGCTTTAAAAAAGAGATATAAATAAATTACAGCACCGATGAGACCCATTTCCTGAATAGCGCGAAGATAAGTATTATGAGGATGGGGCACTTCCACTATATAATATGCCATCACATCGTATTTATGCAGATAATAAGTATCAAACCCGTAACCTAACAGGGGCTTTTCGATTATCATAAGGATCGTAGAATACCATGCCTGCAGCCTGCCGAGTGAAGAATTGTCCTGTTCAAAATTGATGACAGATAAAACTCTTTCTTCTACAATATTGTAAAATAAAAGAATAATGATCCCGATAAGTAACAGAGAAGGGACAATGATCTTTGGCTTTCTAATAAAAAAAACTGCAATGGAAAAAATAATGGCAAGCCATACACCTCTTGTCTTAGTCAGATAAATTCCAAGTAAAATAAATGTAATAGTAAAAAGGTAGAATACTTTTTTCTTTCTGTTGTCATTCTTTAATAAGAAAGAAAGGTTGAACATAAATAGTATCATCATATATGCAGATACAATATTAAAGTCATTCCAGAAAGACGGTACACGCATGTCACTCCGCATATTAAAAATAATATAAGTATAAACAGAATACATTCCGATAACTGTACCAGAGATCAGCATTGCATCAAAAAATTTTGTCAGTACTTTTTCATTTAACCTCAGATTATTAAAAAGGATGTAAATAAAAAATGGCAGCAGCATTGTACCGGTATAATATTTCACAGCTTTTACCGGATCTGGAGTAATGTAACATACATATATTCCCCACAGCAGCATCAGAGACCATGGGATCATATTGGAGAATTTTATTTCATGATCTTTAAATGTAAAATAGCGCAGCATCATAAATGCAAAAGCGGAAAGTATAAATAATGCTGACAAGTACCAATTGCCAACAATAAAAGTGATCGGTGTGAGAATAAGTATCAGCTCAGGAGTGAGCTTAATATCTTCCTGACGAATAATTTCAAGTGAGTGTGCCTTCAATTCTCTTTAGCTGTTTTTTTATAAAAAAGAATCCGTATGAAAAAATAAATCCGAGCACCATCACTACAAATATCGAAGTAAGTCTTTTTGGTTTGGATTTTTCATCAGGTACAAATGGCTGGTCAAGTACTATTATAGTAGGTATCTCTTTTTTTTCTTCAATCTTCGCCTGCTCATAAAGAGGAAGTAATACCGAAAGTATTTTATTTTGAATCTCAACATTTCTTTTTAGTCTGATAAAATTCAGTACTATATCAGGTGTTCCTTTTAACTGCAGTTTTGAACTTCCGTCGGTCGAATTCTGCAGGTCAAACAATCTTCTTTCTAATACATTAATTTTATCACGCTGATACTGAACTTCATCCTCACCAGGACTTATGATCTTCTGAAGTAGTTCTAATTTAATTTTTTCAGATTCAATTTCAGCTTCGAGTTTTATTTCCAGTTCAGAAATTTCCTTTACCTGAATCTCAGGAGACAACCCATAAATATCCTGAAACTGTTTTAGACTGTCTTCCACAATGATCAGTTCTGCAGAGGATGCTTCATATCTTTCCTGAATAAAGTCACGCTGATTTTTTGCATTCTGACGATTCATTGCAATATTAATTTTATCAAGCTGAGCGATCAGAAATTCGGACATCTCCTTAGACTTTACAGGATCCTTGTCATAGACTCCTATATCCATTGTACCTGAGACTTTATCTTTCAAAATATACAGAATATTTTCTCTTACATCTTTAATTGCCTTCTGCATATTCTTGTAATCATTTTCTTCCATCAATCCAAATCTGACAATGTACTCTTCCAGACATCTTCTGCTGAGGAGTATATCTTCATATAAAGCCAGCTCTTTGGAGGAAGAAGAACCGGACAGCACTTCACCGAACTCACTGATCTCCGGTACTGAAATTCCCATACCCAATCCTAAAACTTTACCGGTTGTCTTAACAGTGCCGTATGAAAGAAATATCGGATCTATAATAAAATAAACAAGTACTGCAGTCAGTATTCCGAGTATCAGACAATTTGCAAAAATTCTTTTTTTCTTTTCTTTGTATATGCCGATAAAGTCTTTTAAAGTAAATTCCATCTTCGGAGCCCGGACTACTTCTTCAGTGTTATCTGACATTAGATAAAATTTTTGATGAGATAAATTTGTAAGCGATAAATAAAGAAATGAATATGATTTTCATAATTATAAGTTTCAAATTAATGATAATGATTATTTGTATCAAGAACATTAATAAAATGCACCTGTTGATAGCCTCCAGGTCTCGAAGTCTCAAACGAGTATTTTTCTCTTTCGTACCAATACTCCACAGACTGTCCGAAATCAAATTATTTCGTTTGCCTCAAAGTCTCAAAGAATCAAAGGATTTTATTTTTTCACTCATTTTGTTATTCCCGCGTATTCCACATTTTGTCATTCCTTTTTCGAAAAACTATCTGTTAATTATTTTTTTTCTTCGATAAACTTCTCAATAAATTATTTGCTACTCTAATATATTTTGTGCCTGTATTACCTCCCGCCATTATGTAAACACAATATGTATTCATACCATTCTATCTGAACTTTCAGATTGGATTCCCGCTACGAGCACGCAGGAATGACATGAGGGGAAAGTTCCGCTCGATCCCAAAATCCCAGCCTGTTCGAATACACTGATTTT
>DAORRV010000019.1:0-45902 GCA_035443185.1 Ignavibacteria bacterium
ACACCATTCTTCCTAATATTCTTAGAAAGCTTTTCTATTTCTGCAAGAGTTGCATTCAGATTATTAAAAAATTCATCATCAGTCAAAAATTTCCCAATACCTTTTTCTTTATTATTGATATCCGTTACTACATAATTTAGATTTAAAGCAAGCGTATCAATAGTATTTGTCAGCACCTGAATTTCCCTCAAAGTATTTTTCAAAGCATCACCGTTATCTCCAATTGTTACATCAATATTATCAAGTGTATTGCCCGCTTTGCTTGTAAGATTATTTATTCCGCTGCGGCTTTCATTTACAAGCTGAGTCAGATTCTGAGAAGTCGCTGCAAGATTATTTACAGTTGTCTTTATTGAGCTCTTCATCCCCTCATCACCTACTATATCATTTACATTCGCAATCACTCCGTTCAGATGCTCAGTGGATTTTTTGAATTCTCCAATAAGCAGTTTCACATCGGTCGTAATATCAGCAAACGAATTCATGAGAGTTGCAAAATCTGCACCAGGACTTCCCTGTAAAGGAGTTCCAATCGGTACTTCTGCAGAGCTTTTCCCCGGTTCAATATACAAAACCTTACCGCCGGTTAATTCTGTCGCTGCAATATATATGTTGTAATCTTTTTTTAATCTGATATTTTTATCAATACTAAACATGATCTTTACAGAATCACCAACCAATTCAATCTTATCTACCTGACCTTTACGGACTCCGTTTAAGCTTACCATATCACCTTCATTGATACCGCTGACTTTTGAAAAATAAACTTCATATTCCTGTAAAGATAAATTTACAGAAAATCCTTTAGCCCAGAATAAAGAGAGCAAAACTATTAATGCTGCTGCGAAAACAAATAACCCGACTTTTAATTCTGATGATTTTTTCTTTTGCATAATTAATCTAATTTAGAAATGTCAATTACTTTATATTTTATGATACCTGCCGGTACATTGATCTCTACCACTTCATTCTTTTTCTTACCAAGCAAAGCATTACCTATAGGTGATGTGACAGAAATTTTATCAAGTTCAAAGTCCGCTTCTTCCGGAGAGACAAGAGTATATGTAAATTCTTCTTTTGATTTCATATCACGGACTTTCACAACTGACAAAATATAAACTTCATCATTTGGCATATCATCCGGTGAAATAATTTTAACTCTCGAAAGCATTGTCTCAAGTTTTCCTATCTTTAATTCAAGATGACTCTGCGCTTCTTTTGCGGCATCATACTCAGCATTCTCGCTCAGATCACCGTGAGATCTTGCCTCTGCAATTTTTTCAGCCATTTGTTTTCTGCCGCTGGATTTCAAATCCATTAACTCATTTTCAATTTCTACTAATCTGCTTCTTGTTAAATATACGATATCCATTTTTTCTTTAGTTTAAATTTTTTCTTTTAATTTTTTTTAAATTACTTTTTTTTAATTCTTCAGAATTAACAAGAAGTAAATGTCCTAACTTATTTTTTTTTGTCTCAAGATAATTCTTGTTAGTGGTGTTTGCTTCTATTTCAATCGGAACTCTTTCCACTATCTCAAGACCATATGCATTTAACCCTATAATTTTTTTGGGATTATTTGTCATAAGTCTCATCTTCCTTACACCAATATCTCTGAGTATCTGTGCGCCAATACCATAATTTCTCAGATCTGGAAGGAATCCAAGTTCGATATTCGCTTCGACTGTATCTTTACCTTTTTCCTGAAGATTGTATGCTTTAAGTTTATTGTGAAGTCCAATTCCCCTGCCTTCCTGTCTCATGTATAAAACAACGCCTGAGCCATTCTCCTCTATCATTCTTAATGACTGATGAAGCTGGTCTCTGCAGTCGCATCTTTGTGAGCCAAATACATCTCCGGTCAGACATTCCGAATGAACTCTTACAAGTACCGGTTCTTTAGAATTTATTTTTCCTTTTATAATTGCAATGTGCTCTTTGTTATCTACTTTACTTTCATACAGTTTTATCCGGAATTCTCCAAATTCACTTGGCAGACTGGATTCAACTAACTGTGTAACTAATTTCTCACGCTGAAGTCTGAATTCAATCAGATCTTTTATAGAAATTATTTTGATCTTAAATTTTTCTGCGATCAAAAACAGATCCGGAAGTCTTGCCATTTCACCATTCTCTTTCATCACTTCACATAAAACTCCTGCCGGATAATGTCCTGATAATCTCGCAAGATCAACTGTAGCTTCTGTATGCCCTGCCCTTCTTAAAACTCCGCCGGGTGCTGATCTTAAAGGGAAAATATGTCCGGGTCTTCCCAGATCTTCGGGCTTTGTCTTCTCATTTACTAATGACAATATTGTTTTACTTCTGTCGGAAGCAGAAATACCGGTTGTCGTACCATGCAAATAATCTATGCTGACTGTAAAAGCTGTTTCATGCAGTGATGTATTTCTGGAAGTCATCATGTTAAGATCCAACTCTTTCAATCTTTCATCTTCCATTGGAACGCAGATCAATCCTCTTCCATTCTTTGCAAGAAAATTAATCAGTTCAGGTGTAGTCTTCTCAGCTGAGAATATCATGTCACCTTCATTTTCCCTGTCTTCATCATCGACCACTATTACGATCTTTCCTTTTTTAAAATCACTTAAAGCAGAATCGATCGAACTTAAATTATATTTTGATTTCTTTTTCAATTATAAAAATTTTAACCTAATAAAGATTTTTTCTCCGGCTCAAGATCTGTAACTCCGACTATTGTGGTCACTGCTGATCTTTCCATCTTCACTTTTACGTTATCTGTAATCTTCACCAGCAATGTCTTGTCATCAAGTCCCTCAACCAATCCATGCATACCGCCTGCGGTTATGATCTTATCTCCTTTTTTGATTGACTCCAGAAGTTTTGCTCTTTCTTTTTGTCTCTTCTGCTGAGGTCTTAGAATTAAAAAATAAAATATAAAAATTATAAGAAGAAATGGTACTATGGAAGATAATATAGATTCAATTCCTCCGGGAGCTTGCTGCATCAATATAGGTTTTAAAATGTTCATTTTCGTTATTATTATTTTAAGTTTTTATTAATTATTTATTAATTTTTATTTAAAAGTTGAATTACTTTTATATTTTTCTAAAAAATCTTTCTTGAATTTTAAAAATTTATTCTCTCTGACTGCTGACCTGATATTTTTCATAAGATTCAAATAAAATCCAATATTATGAATTGTCGCCAGTTGAAATCCCATTATCTCATTTGAAATAAACAAATGTCTCAAATATGCCAGTGAAAAATTCTCAGATGTATATGATCTGAATTCCTCATCAGGTGAACTATTGTTAAATTTAAGTTTAGCACTTTTTAAATTTATTTCACCATGTGTTGTAAAAAGTCTTCCGTGTCTTGCATTGCGTGTAGGCATTACACAGTCAAACATATCAACTCCTCTTTCAACACATTCCAGAAGATCTTCCGGCGTCCCTACTCCCATTAAATATCTCGGCTTTTCCTTAGACAAATGATCAGTACAAAGATCTGTAATTTCATACATTAAAGAATTTTCTTCACCTACTGCAAGTCCACCGATCGCATTTCCGTCAAAATCAATTTCGGATAGCATTTGAATACTTTCCTTTCTGAGATCTTTGTAAGCACTTCCCTGATTTATAGAAAATAAAAATTGCTTTCTACCGTAAAGACTTTCTGTATTTTGCAAATGTTCATAACACCTTTTTTCCCACCTGTATGTAAGAGCAATTGATTTTTTTACTTTCTCATGATCACTTGGATAAGGTAAACATTCATCAAGAGGCATCATAATATCTGACCCGATCGATCTCTGAATTTCAATTACTTTCTCAGGAGTAAAAAAATGTTTATCTCCATTTAAGTGTGATGAAAATTCTACTCCATCTTCAGAGATCTTCCTGAGCTTAGCAAGACTAAACACCTGAAATCCACCGCTGTCTGTTAATAGTGTCCTGTCCCAGTTCATAAATTTATGAAGTCCGTCTGCATTTTCCATAACTTCCATTCCGGGTCTCAGAAATAAATGATAAGTGTTTGCAAGAATAACTCTTGTATCAAACTCGAGCAGCTCCCTGTTTTCAAGGGCTTTGACATTTCCAAGCGTTCCGACAGGCATAAAGACAGGAGTTTCAATTTCTGAACTTTCGGTTTTGATTATTCCTGTTCTGGCTTTTACACCTGCTTCATTACTATGTGAAAGAACTTTAAAAAAATCTTTATTCATTTTTTTTGCCGGCAGATATAATTCTTAAACCTGATAAATATATTTAATTCTGAGGAATTTATCTGATCGGTTCCCATGATTTTGAAACAGATTTTTTAAATAAAAAAACTGAGATCGAATTTATTGTCCAGTTCCAGAATACATTTATATATCCATATTTTCTATACCTTCTTGGTGATTCATATACGATCAATTCATTCTTAAAACTAATTTTACCGGTTTTACTTAATCTTAGATAAAGATCGAAATCTTCTCCGGCAGCCATCTCTTCATTATATCCATTCACTTCAAAAAATTTCTTTCTGGAAACAATATGACATTCACCTCTGCCCATACCCATGAAGAATTTATTCAATAATCTTACATAATTATTATAGAATGTATGAAACATTTTATCTGAAACAATCTCTTCATCTGGAAATACTTTTATCTTACATGCAATTGCTGCCAGATTTTGATCGGTAAATTCTTCATTGATCTTCTTCAGCATAAGTTCAATATCCTTTACATAAGTATCAGCATTTAAAAAAACGAGAACATCTCCCTGAGAATGCTTTGCACCTGCATTCCTTCCCCGGGAGATGTTCTGCGGAATATTTTCATTTTTAAAGATAACCTTGTCAGCTAATTCATTTGCAATTTCAGAGGTTTTATCTGAACTCCCTCCGTCACTGACAATAATCTCCAGATCATTATCTTTTTTTAAATTTTCTGTGAACTGTAATAATGTTCTCCTTAATAATTTCTCTTCATTAAGAGCAGGTATAATAAAGCTTATCTTTTTTACGGATAAACTATTATCAGGCATTCAATAAAATCTGAGTACCTTTTTTATTCAAGGTTTTTATTCCTTTTGCTGAAATTTTCAATGTTACCCATTTCTTTTCTTCTTCAAGCCAGATCCTTTTTTTCTGTAGATTAGGAAGCTGTCTTCTTTTTGTTTTATTATTTGCATGAGAAACGTTATTTCCCACCAGCGGTTTTTTTCCGGTAACTGCACAAATTTTTGACATGATATTTTCCTTACTATGGTTTATATGGTTTATAAGTGGATTCGTAAACTTTCATATTTCTGTCAAGAAATTTGAATGTTCCTTTATCTGATTTAAATGTATTTACAATTCTTACGCTGATTATTTTTGTGTCAGCTCCTGTATCAGGACATTTCACAATTAAATCACTTTTTTTTCCAAGTTTATTTGCCTTATCAGCAAATGATTGTTGTTTAGCCATTATATATTAATTTCAAATTTAATTTACAAATATAAATTTATGGACTTTAAAAATAAAGTCTAATGTGTTTCTTTAATTAAAAATCAGCTTTTATCTATACTCAGTTCTTTTCTGATCTTTTCATTCACTTCGCTTCTTACCATTTCCTCTGCTTTATAGATCATGTTTTTTATAGCAATTGGAGAAGATTTTCCGTGTCCAATAATTGAAACTCCATCTACTCCTAATAATGGTACGCCGCCATATTCCTGATAATCAAAATCTTTTAATACTACATTCTTCAAAGTACCGTACATCATTCCAACCCATAACTTATGAAAGAATCCTTTTTCGGCATATGTCTTAAATTTGCTTTTCATTACATCTAATATACTCTCAGCAAATTTCAGAATTACATTTCCTACAAATCCGTCGCAAACAATAATATCTGCTTTTCCTCTTAGTACATCTCTTCCTTCTACATTACCTATAAAATTTAGATTAGACTTTTCAAGTAGTTCATATGCTTCTATTGTCAGAGTGTCACCTTTGGATTTTTCTTCTCCTACACTTAGCAAACCTATGCTGGGTTTATCTATCTTATGAATATTCTTCATAAATATGCTGCCCATAACTGCGAATTCCAGAAGGTGAACTGCCTTGCAGTCTACAGAAGCACCAACATCAAAGACCATTGTCTTTCCTTTATCAGTTGGAAATAATGATCCGATAGTCGGTCTTCCAACTCCTTTAATCCTTCCCAATTTTAAAATTGAAGCTGTCATCACAGCACCTGTATTGCCTGCGCTTATAAACCCGTCTGCCTTTTTCTGTTTAACAAGATCCAATCCGACACTTATAGATGAATCAGGTTTTGATTTCAAAGATTCTACAGGAGAATCTTTCATCGTTACTATTTCTTCAGCATTTACAATTGAAATATTTTTTAATGAAACTTTATGCTTTAATAATTCATCCTGTATTAGTTTTTCTTTACCGACAAGAATTATTTCAAGTGTTTCACTTTTTTCTTCAGCAGCAATTATTGCTCCTGAAACATCGTTTAATGGAGCAAAATCACCACCCATGGCATCCACGGCAATTTTTATTTTACTCATCAGATCAGGTTGTAAATATTAATTTCAATATATCTGAAATTTTTAAAATGCAGAACGTTGAAAATTACGATTTACTTTTTTGGCTGCAATATGCTTTTACCGTCATAAAATCCGCATGACGGACAGACTCTGTGTGAAGGTTTCATTTCACTGCAGTTTGGGCACGACATTAATGTCGGTGCAGTCGCTTTGTAATGAGTCCTTCTCTTTCGTCCTCTGGCTTTGGAATGTCTTCTTTTAGGATTTGGCATTTTATATTATATTTATTTTATTTGTTTTTTAAAAGTTTGTCCCAAACGGGATTTATTTCTTTTTCTTTATTTGAAATTAAAATTTCTTCATTACTTTTATTGCATCCGCTGCATATACCGTCAATTTCATCAGGTGCATTTTTCATTGGAATTGAAATTAGAACAAAATCACGAATATCTTCTTTTATATTAATTGTCTGTGTATTCGGTGGAATGAATTTTATATCATCATCTGTATCAAAATCACTTTCCGAATTTCTTAGATCTAATTTATAAATTAATTCAAAATCATTGTCAATTTTTCCTTCCATCATCTCAAGACATCTGTCACATTCATATTCATATTTACCCTGGAGTTTTACCTTAATGTCAACCTGACTTCCGGTTTTAATGACCTTTGTATTTACTATAATACCTGAATTGAAATTAATATTTTCAATATCCAGATCTTCTTTTGAAAAATTAAATTCAAGATCATTTTCGGTCTCTCTTAAATTGTGAATATTGATTTTCATTTCTAATCTTATATTAAAGAACAATTAATGTTTGGTTCCCTACAGATCTTTTTATACTCCGATCAAAGCTTTGTAATCCTCTGAGCTGAGAAGATTGCTTACTTCATCCATATTAGCCGGCTGAATTTTCACAATCCATCCTCCGTCATAAGGATCTGTATTTACTACTGATGGATTATCATTAACACCTGAATTTATTTCAAGCATTTTTCCTGATATAGGTGAAAACACTTCTGATACAGTCTTAACAGCTTCAATAGAACCAATTACATCACCTGCACTAACTTCACTTCCTACATCTGTTGTAATATCTAAATATATAATATCACCAAGTTCACTTTGTGCATAATCAGTAACTCCAATTATACACACATCACCGTCAAGCTTTAACCACTCGTGCTCTTTAGTATATTTAAGGGCAGCAGGAAAATTCATCTGAAATAAAATTTGATTTAAGAAAATGCAATTTAATTATTTTAAATCTGTGATTCAATTGAGAAAATAGACTTATTGATTTATTTTAATTATTCTGATATTATATTATATTACTTAAATATTTATTCTCTATATCCAATTAAAATATTGAAAACAGGAATGACTTTTTTATCTGAACTTTAATTTAATTTTCAGCTATTCTCATCTTATTTATAAAATGATATTCCTTATGTAATTTTTTTAATAATACGGTACAAATGTAATTTACGTATATTAAGTATTTATGATAAATTAAAATGCTGTTATTTTAATATAGAGTATTTATCTTTAATAGATTAAAAAAAAAATTTTATTGTTTGCAATACTGTTTTAATATTTTCATTATGTAATCTTAAGTAAATTTTAATTTAAAAAAATCTTAAACACAATCAGTTTATGAAAAAGTTTTACCTGTCTCTTTGTTTATTATTATTATTCTATATGAATAATAGCTTTGCACAAATTCCATCATACTCTCTTCAGCTAAAGAATTTAATTTTAGTTGATTCAAAAACAGTTACATTTGATATTGAATTTACTCATACAAACTCTAGTGTTTGGGAGACTGCTGCATGGCAGTATTTCTTCAGAGTAAACAGTGATTTCTTTTCAGGTGGTACAGTCACTTTTGCATATGATTCCCTTGGTGGAGATGCAGTCTCAGATCTTCCGGATTCTTTCAGGCCTAGAAATCCACAGGTAGTAGTTGCTGGAAATTATCCAGGCTATCATGAGTTGAGACTAGCAGGAAATAATGTTCCAGGAGCAGGGAACGGACTTATCATTCCTCAAAATGTACCTACACTAATCGGAAGAATGAAATTAAAAAGTTCGAATAATCTTGATCAGAGTTTTGGAAACTTTGTTATTAGAGATAGCTGTGATTTGCCTGTTTCAATTACCAGAACTAAATTAACTACTTATATTGGAGTTACAAATACAGAAGTGACAAGATGTGCAGATCATTCTGTTAATTTGTTTTTTGCAATACCTCCGACAACTTTATTTAGTTCTCCCAATCAAATAATCACAATGGGTCAAAGTGCATCTTTTATTGATGAGAGTTATAATAATCCTACAGCATGGAAATGGCAATTCCCCGGAGGAATCCCATCAAGCTCTTCATCCCAGAATCCAACAGGCATTGTTTATAATTTACCCGGTTATTATGATGTTACTTTAATAAGTACAAATTCATTTGGTTCTGATACATTGAAAAAAACTGCATTCATAAAAGCAAATACTCTTTGTCCGTTTACATGGCAGACAAATATAATTGCATCTGACAACGGCAATAAATCTGATAGTATAAAAATTGGAATGTCATCTGTCGGCACTAACCTTTTGGATACATGTCTCGGTGAATATATTATTCCGCCAGTTCCTCCAAACGGAATTTTTGACTTTAGATCAAGACTTTCAAATGGTGAATTTGTAAAGACAGACTTCAGAAATGATACTCTTAAAACCAGTACCTGGAAATTAAATTTTCAGCCTTCGACTTCTGGATATCCTATGACATTTTCATGGAATATTTCTGAATTTCCTTCATATGGTTTCTTCTATTTAAAAGATTCTCTTGGAACTTTGGTTAATGTTAATATGAGAAATCAAAGCAGCTATGTTTTAACTTCATCAGCTCTGAGTAATTTAAATATTATATATATTTCTGACACGACCAAAACTATTTCAGTGTTAAAAGGATGGAACTTAGTAAGTGTACCATTACTTTTACAGAACATGGCTGTAACAAGTATATTTCCAAATGCTACGTCACCTGCATATTCATTTAATAATGGGTATTTAAATTCTCCAATTCTTGAAAACGGAAAGGGATACTGGCTGAAGTTTGATACAGCCAGAAATTATTCTCTCGATGGTCAGTTTGTAAATCTTCAGCAAATGAATGTTACAAATTCATGGAATCTCATTGGACCATTTGATAAAGACATGCCGGTAAACAGCATAGTGTCAAATCCTTCTGGTCTAATTTCCTCTTACTTCTTTGGATTTAATGACGGATATATAATAGCTGACACTTTGAGAGCAGGTAAAGGTTACTGGATAAGATCAACTGGAAACGGAAATCTGGAAAATGGTTCTTTTGATAACGATAATGTGAACACTGTTCAGTCTTTTGAAAATATGGTATCACTTAATTTTTCTGATGAATCAGGAAAATCCATTCAGTTGTATATGACAAATAAAAGCGGAATTGTTGACCTTGCACAGCTTCCACCTGTACCTCCGACAGGAGTATTTGATGTAAGGTATAGCACAGGAAATTTTGTTGAATCTTCAGATAAAAATCAAATAATTCAGATCAGCTCAATTGACAGACCGGTTAAATTTAAAATTTCAAATCTGGAAGGAAATAAATTCAGAATTAAAGATAATATAGACGGCAGCATTTTGAATATGGAGCTGACAGAAAATGAAGAAATTACAATCAATCCTGCTTTAGATAATTTTACAATAATAAACGAATCTCAGATACCTCAAAATTATGAGCTGAGTCAGAATTATCCTAATCCATTTAATCCTTCTACAAAGATAATGTATCAACTGCCGGAAGAAGGTAAAGTAAAAATTATTATCTATAATGTTTTGGGAAAAGAAGTGTATACTCTTGTAAATTCAGTTCAGCAGGCTGGAAGATATGAAGTTAATTTTAATGCTTCTGATCTTTCTTCAGGTGTATATTTTTACAGATTAGAATCAGGGAATTTTACAGATCTAAAAAGAATGATCTTATTAAAATAGTTTTTATTTAAAATATTAATTTATGAAAGTACTTTTCACGACATTATGTTTAATGTTTTCAGTTTGCATTTGTGAGGCTTTTTTATCTTCTATTTATTCATTAGAAGGATCTATGAATGCACACAAAAATAAAATTTCGGAGTTTGATAAACAAAAAATTTTTAATTCTATATTATTTCAAAATTCAAATAATTTATTCTTAAATATTCCAAAGTCGTTTGCAGATAACAGTACCGATGCAAAAGAAATGAATAACATTTCAAATACATGCTCCACTTCCTGGGAATCTGTTTTAACATGTGTTGACGCAAATAATAAACGGGATTCAGTCAAGATTGGAAAATCGGTAATGGGAAGTATAGGTATTGATACATGTCTCGGAGAGTATTTGATTCCACCTGCACCACCGGAAGGGATTTATGATTTTAGAATAGTGTTTCCTCCTACTTATACTCTTGACGCATCTAAAACAGATATCAGATGGGAAGGAATAACACAGGCAACTTTTTGGTTGTATTTTCAACCATCAGTTAATGGACCACTTACATTTTCATGGGATTCAACTTCATTTCCTGATTCAAGTATCGTACTTCTGAAGGAAGAAATTAATGGAATTACTATTGATATGAAAAAGCAAAAACAATTTGTAATAAATAATTCCGGAATCAGATATTTAAAAGTTGAATATAAAAAAAGAAAAGTATCCTATATTCAGGTAATTAACGGTTGGAATATTACTTCTATACCTTTATTGAATTATGATATGTCTATTTCTCATTTATTTGATTCAGATGTCTCAACCTCGTTCAGTTATAATAATGGTTATAATAATGCTAATATTTTAACAAATAGTGTTGGATACTGGATCAAATTTCCTGCTGATAAAAATTATTTAATCAATGGTGACATTTTAATTAACAAAGAAATTAATGTAATTACAGGATGGAATATTATCGGACCGTTTGAAGAAAAAATTCCAGTGAGTGGACTGGTAACTGATCCTCCGGGTCTGTTGGCATCCCCTTTCTTTGGCTACGAAAATGGATATTTTTCTGAAGATACACTTCTTCCCGGAAAAGGTTACTGGATCAAATCTAATGACACCGGCAAGTTTTATTTAGATACAAATATTATTTTTAACAGATCAAATCCGGTCAATAAAGAAAATTCTTTTACTGATTGGGTGAGAATTGAGATCTCAGATAATTCCGGAAGTGTTTCCAATCTTTATCTTGCTGAAGAAAATGAGATCATTTCAGATTACGAACTTCCACCCGTTCCGCCAACAGGAATTTTCGATTCACGATTTGTTTCAAATAAGTGTGTTGAATCTATTGAACATGATAATCTGATTCAAATAAATTCTGTTGACAGACCGGTCATTTTAAAAGCATATAATCTTAAAGGTAAACAGCTCAAAATACAAGACAATATTGGCGGTTCGTTGTTAAATGAATTATTAAGTGAAAATATTTCTGTCAGAATAAATAATTCTTTAGATAAACTTTTGATTACATCAGAATCAAATTTACCTTTGCATTATGAGCTTTCACAAAATTATCCTAATCCTTTTAATCCTTCCACTACAATAGATTATCAGATTCCAAATAATGGGAATGTAAAACTTATAATTTATAATATTTTGGGACAGGAAATTAATATACTTTTAAATGAGTTCAAACAGTCCGGTAGATATAATGTTGAATTCAATGCTGCAGATCTTTCTTCCGGAATTTATTTCTACAAGATCGAATCCGGTAGTTTTAATGAAATAAAATCAATGATACTTTTAAAATAATTTTAATAAGAAATTATGAAAAAAATATTTATCACTTTAATCTTTTGCTTTTTTATAAGCAATATTTCCATTTCCCAATTTGTAAAAATGCCGTTAATAATTTCAGACGGTTCTGCTTTAGGTGTCGATACTTTATTTTTCGGTATTGATCCTCTAGCAACTAACGGGATTGATGCTAGTTTTGGTGAGCAGGAATTACCACCTCCTCCCCCTTCCGGTGTATTTGATATAAGATTTATAGATACTCACCTTAGAGACAGCATTGAATTCGCTCAGGGAATAATTCAAGGTCTTGAGAAAGATTACAGACAGGGAAACAGTTTAACTGTAACTCCAAGAACACATGAAGTACAGTTTAAAAAAGGATCCGGAAATGTCATTCAGTTTAATTTTCCGTTTTTTCCTCCTCATACTTTTTCATTAAGGTTTGTTGACCTTTTTGGCGGAATTCTTTTAGATACTACTTTTACTGCTCCAGGTACTTTGACAAGCAATTATTTCAACATTAATGATAAGGTCTTTATATATGCTAATTATCAGGATCTTACACCGGTAGAATTGTTATCATTTTCTCATTCCCTGTCAGGTAACAATGTACTTTTAAAATGGATCACTTCTATTGAAATAAATAATTCAGGATATGAAGTGCAGAGGAAAAATAATTCAGAAGATCAATGGCAGGTACTTGGTTTTGTCGAATCTAACAGCAATTCTATAAACGTACAGGAATATACATATTCAGATAATAATTTGAAAACCGGCACTTATTCCTACAGATTGAAACAGATTGATTTTAATGGTAACTTTGAATATCTGAATTTGAATGAATTCGTTTTTATCGGAAATCCAAATTCAGTTCAATTGTTTCAAAATTATCCAAATCCATTTAATCCAAATACTAAAATATCATTTCAGTTACCGGCTACCGGTAATTTAGAATTATCTATATTTGATACAAAGGGTATGCTGATTGAAAATATTTTGAATGGTGAATTTAATGAAGGATATTACAATATAAATTTTAGTGCTGAAAATCTAGCAAGCGGAATTTATTTTTACAGATTAAATTTCAACGGAAATTCAGTTAGTAAAAAAATGATAGTATCTAAATAATCCGGACTGAATAATTTTCTATAAGAAATTTCATATATTTATTTCTTCTTTAGATAAATTGTGTTTACTACTCCAATAAAATTGTTCACAGTTTTTTCAGTTTCAAAACCATTATTTTTACAGATATCTGAAAACTCTTTTACTGTCAGAAAATTCTGTACAGAATCTGATAGATAATTATAAGCTGTCTTACTTTTTGATAATTTATTTCCAAGAAAAGGCATAATCCTGCTGAAGTAATAATTAAAAAGTTTTGAACTCATTTTCTCAGCTTTGAACATTTCTAAAATAATCAGATAACCATCATTTTTTAAAACTCTCTTTATTTCTTTTAATGAAATTTCAAGATCCTCAAAATTTCTGATACCAAATCCTATCGTAACCAGATCAATACTGTTGTCATCAAATGGCATGTTTGCTGCTTCTGCCTGAATTAGTTCCAGTCTTTTATCATTAACTTTTTCTTTTTGAATTTCAAGCATCTTTTTTGAAATATCTACAGCGTATATTTTTTTAGGTTCAAGCTTTAAAAGTTCAATGGTCAGATCACCCGTACCTGAAGCAAGGTCGACAATATTGTAAAAATTTCTACCGGTAGATATTAAATATTTCACAATCTTTCGCCTCCAGATAATATCACTTCTCGCAGTAAATAAATGATTTAACTTATCATAAGTCGGAGCAATCTCATCAAACATCTCCTCGATCTTTTTTCTTGATTTGTCAGGCTGCATTCTTATTAACTAAATCTGATTGATTTAACAGGATTTAACCTGGAAGCTAGAAAGGAAGGAATTAATGTAGCTGTAACAGTAAGTATGAATGTTATTATCGATATAAAAATTATATAATCGGGATTCAATAATATCGGTACACTTTTCATATAATAGATATCAGGAAGTGCAAAGAAATTAAATTTCATTTCTAAATAACAAAGACCAAGACCGATCAGATTTCCAAGTATGATCCCGATTATACCAATGAGCACTCCGTCAAATAAAAATATTTTAACGATTCCAGATTTACTTACGCCCAGTGTTTTTAAAACTCCGATTGATTGTGTCTTCTCAAGAACAAGCATCAAAAGCGTTCCGACAATGTTAAAAGTAGCTACAAGTATTATCAGTCCAAGAACTATAGGTATCGGTGCTTTCTGAAGCTCTACCCATGTAAATAGTGGTTTGTATAAATTGAAAAGTGACTTTGGAAAATATGGATATCCAATATCGGTTCTTATTATCTTAACTACATCCTCAGCTTTATTTACATCATTCAGCTCGATCTCGATTCCTGTAATATTATTTCCAAAATCAAAAAGATTCTGTGTAGTTTTTATATCAGTATAAATAATTATATCATCAAGATCTTTCAGACCGGTCTCATAAACTCCGCTTACTATAAACTGTTTTATCTTTGGCTGATTCATTGGACCTGGAACTCCGTTCAGACCGAATACTATGACTTTGTTCCCTGTTTCTATACCAAGTTTCTTTGCCAGCTTGTCGCCTATGATCAGTTTTGAAAATGAACTATCGATCGGAGTCAGATCAAATGTTCCACTGACAACTTTACTTTTTGCAGTTGACAGATCGGTTTCAATGTTAATTCCTTTTAAGATAATTCCTTCCACAGTTGATTTATATCTGATCACAGCTTCCTTCTGAACGATCGGAGATATTCCTTTTATACCCTCTATCTCATTTTTCATCTTAGCAATTGCTTCTTCATGGTTACTTAATCCTTCAGTTACAAATGATGAAATTTGAATATGTGAAACAAGACCGGCTACTTTATCGCGTATCTCTTTTTCAAATCCATTAAGTACGGATACTGCAATTATCAAAGCTGACACTCCAAGTGTAACTCCGAGTATAGAAATATAAGTTATAAAAGAAATAAATCTGGATTCGCCTTTAGAGAATAGAAACCGTCTGGCAATCAAAAGTTTATAATTCTTCAATCTATTTCTCAAGTAAAAATGCTTTTATAAAATCATGGATATCTCCGTCCATGACTCCCTGTGTGTCGCTTGTTTCATGATCTGTCCTGTGATCTTTGACCATATTGTAAGGATGGAAAACGTAACTTCTTATCTGACTCCCCCACTCAATTTTTTTCTTTGTGTTTTCAATTGTCTGCAATCTCGCAAGTTCTTTTTCCTTTTCAAGCATATAAAGTTTTGACTTCAGCATCTTTATTGCATTCATTTTATTCTGATTCTGTGAACGCTCATTCTGACATTGTACCACAATTCCTGAAGGAGCATGTGTAATTCGAATTGCAGTTTCTACTTTATTTACATTCTGACCGCCTGCTCCTCCTGCACGAAATGTATCGATCTTCATGTCTGCAGAATTTAATTCAATTTCAATCTCATCATCAATTACAGGACTAACATAAACAGCGGCAAACGAAGTGTGACGTTTTTTATTTGAATCAAATGGAGAGATCCTTACAAGTCTGTGAACACCATTCTCAGCTTTAAGATAACCATAAGCAAATTCTCCTTTGACCTCGACAGTAGCGCTTTTTATTCCCGCTCCGTCACCATCTAATCTGTCTATCAGCAATGCATTGAGACCATTCTTCTCGCAATATCTCAGATACATTCTCAAAAGCATTTCAGCCCAGTCCTGAGATTCAGTCCCGCCTGCACCTGAATTGATCGTAATTATAGCATCCCTCACATCATCTTTATCAGAAAGCATATTTTTAAACTCAACTTCATCAAGTTCTTTTTCAAAAATATCAATATCTTTTTCAATCTCATCTGTTAAAGTTTCATCCTTTTCCGATTCAGCAATTTCAATCAATCCGTTAATATCAATAAATTTTGATTCAACTCCCTGAAATTCTTCTACCCATTTTTTCAGAGCGGATATTTCCTGAAGGATCTTTTGTGCGGCTTTGTTGTCTTCCCAAAAATTCTCAACTGTAGTCTGAGAATCCAATTCTTTTATTTTAGAGATCTTGTTATCGATTTCAAAGAAACCTCCGTAATGAATCTATTTTTTCTTTCGAATCTTTTAATCTGTACTTTTGCTGTTCAAACATTTTATATAAATTTAAATTTAAAATTATTTTTCTATTTCCATTTTTAATAAAGCTGATGCAAGAGTCTTTCCCTGAGCATCTAACATAAGTGAAACTGTTCCGCCTCCGCCTAATGTGTTGTTAAGTAAAAAATTAAGTGCGTTAATATTAGGAAGTTCGTATCGTATCACTTCACCTTTACAAATGCCTTCAAAATATTTCTTTACTCGATCTGCTGTAACTTCCTTTTTAATAACTTCATAATCTTCTTTCTTATAAGCTATAAGCCCTATGTTTGCTGCATCGCCTTTGTCACCGCTTCTGCCATGACATATTTCTTTTAATCTGATTTTCATTTTATAAATTTTTTTAATTTTCTAAAACTTTATTTTCAGCACTGATCCTGTAATAAAGCATTACTCCGTTTAATACCGAAAAAATTATTGCAGTATAATAAAGATCAAATATCATTGGTATGGCAAATAATTCACATATCACTATTGCATAGTTAGGATGTTTGAAATATTTATACAACCCTTTGTTTACAAGAGGTGAATTAGGAATTCTGTAAATTTTAGTATTCCAGTATTTACCAAGTGAAAAAAGTACTGATACTCTTGCTGTTTGAAGAATGAGGAAAAATACCAAAAAGAAATAATTAATTATATTGAATTCACTTCCTCTTTTTACAAAATAATATTCAAATATCATTGAAATAAAAAAGAATGTGTGCAGCAACACAATATATTTATAATGACTACCACCGTATTCAACAGCTCCGTTTGCCAACAGCCATTTTTCATTTTTTTTTGAAATGACAAGCTCTGTCAATCTCTGAATAATTATTATAGATATAATTATAGGAAAGAGCATCAATAAGTATTTATGCCTAATTTATTCAATATCCAGCAAAACCATTTCGCTTGAAAATCCGGGTCCCAATGATGTCATTAATCCGTAACCTGTTTGAAATCCAGTTTTAAAAAATCTGTCCAGAACATAAAGTACAGTTGCAGATGACATGTTTCCATATTTACTTAGAATACATTTTGTATTTGAAAGTTTTTCCTCATAAATTTCCAAAGATTTAATATAAGCATTGATCACTTTTATTCCACCCGGATGAGTAATGAAATTTTTAATGTCATTTATTTTAAGATCATGTTCACATAAAAATTCTTCTATGTCAGGTTTGAGATTATTCTCTACAATATTTGGTATATCTTTTGAAAAAACAACTTTTAAACCGTCATCAGTCACATCCCATCCCATTACATCAAGTGTCTCATCATAAATTCGGCTTCTGGAATCTTTAATTTTCAGCTGAAATTTATTTTCATTATTAAACTTAAAATTGTCCCCAACTACTAATACTGCTGCAACGCCGTCTGAAAATAAACTGGTTGCAATAAAATTACTTTTCGAAAAGTCATCATTTAAAAAAGTCAGAGAACATAATTCTGATGTAACAATTAAAACAACTGCATCCGGATTTGATTTTGCCAGTGTATTAGCTTTGGCAATTCCTGAGACACCACCTGCACAGCCAAGTCCCCACAAAGGATATCTGTTAATATTTTTATTCAGCTTTAACTTGTTGATAATATATGCATCGGGACTCGGAGTGGAAATTCCAGTTGACGAAACATAAATAAAATCAGTGACGCTTTGCAGATCAAGACCTGCTTTCAATGCACATTCATTAATAACTTCAGAAGAGTATCTGATGGTAAGCTCAAGATAATCTGAATTTCTATCAGCAAAAGATCTTTTCTTTTCGAAATAATCTAAAGGTACACATAAATTTCTTTTTTCAATTTCAGAATTTTCAAAGACAGGCATAAGTCTTTCAGCATCCGAGAACTTTCCGCTGAAGATGCTTTTAGCAAACTCCTTCATTTCTGATTGAAGAATACTAAATGGCAATTCTGTAACCGATACTGATATTATATCAGGCAAGTTGTATTATTTTGTAAGTGCAATTTACTATTCTTTATTTCCAAATTGAATGTAAAAATTTTTAGAACCTTAAGTTTCTATATTAAATATTAGGATTGAGTTTTTAAATTTACTTCAATTAGGTATTTTGATAAAAAAATTTATTAAGCTTATGACATCAAGACGTGAATTTCTAAAACAGTCATCTTTAATTGCTGCCGGTACTCTTATTGCACCAAAAGTATTTTCTCTAAACTTAAGTTCAAAACCTGCCGTCGTAATACTCGGAGCCGGTTTTTCAGGTCTGGCAGCGGGAATGAAGCTAAAAGAAAATGGCTTTGACGTTACAATTCTTGAAGCAAGAAAAAGGATCGGAGGAAGAGTTTTTTCTCATAACATTCCAGACGGATCAAATGACGATCTTGTAATTGAATTAGGAGCTGAATGGATCGGCGGCTCGCATGAAAGGATCAAAGGTTTGTGCAATGAGTTTAGTCTTGAAATGGAAGATAACAGATTCAAGGACAGACTGATTTATAAAGGAAAGTTCTATGATCCGGAAAGTTGGGATTGGTCTCCTGACTGGAAAGTTCAATTTGAAAAGATCCTTGCCGATTATAAAAATCTTACAGAGCAGGAAAAAATAGTTTTGGATAAAATGGACTGGTGGAGATTTTTAATGAATCATGATATTCCGGAAAAAGATCTGGACATAAGGGAATATGCCGACAGTACTGACTTTGGAGAATCTATACGATTTGTTTCAGCATATTCTGCACTTGCGGAATATGCAGAGTCTAATGAATACAACGAAATGGATTTTAAAGTAAAAGGTGGCAATAAACGAATCGCTGAAGGTATGGCTGAAAAAATCGGGATGGAAAATATTCTGCTTGAGCATAAAGCTACTGAAATTGATAGTTCAGGAAAAGTAAAAATTAAATGCAGCAATGGAAAAGTCTTTACGTGTGATAAACTGATATGCACTGTTCCAACATTTGCAATGAGTAAAATAATCTTTACTCCTGTGCTGTCTCCTGAAAAGATTGAAGCAATAAATGCATTGCAGTACAGTAGAATTATAAAATCAGCTACTATTTTCAAAGAAAGGTTCTGGAAAGATGAATCATTTAGTATTCTTACCGATACCTATACCCATTACTTTTATCATGCAACAAAAAATCAGAAATCACCTAAAGGCGTTTTGATAACTTATGCAGTCGGTGACAAAGCAGATATACTTTCAAAAATGGTAAAAGAAGAAAGGATCAAGGTCATTATTGAAACTTTAAAGACTGCAATGGGAGATGTCTCGGGATATGTTGAAGATAATTTAAACTATTATTGGGGAGATGATGAATATTCAAAAGGTGCATACGCTCTTTATGGAAAAGGTCAATGGTTTGGAATCATGCCTGCTCTCAGAGAAAATACTGAGAATATTTATTTTGCAGGTGAGCACGTTGCAGACTGGCAGGGATTTATGGAAGGTGCTCTAAATTCAGGAGAAGATGCTGCTGAAAAGATCATGAGCTAAATATATACATACAATTTTATTCTAATTATTTTTTCATTTGACAACAGTTCCAAAAAAAATCTTTATTATTGCCGGTGAATCTTCAGGAGATACGCATGCTGCATCTCTGATAAATGAATTAAAAATTATTTATTCAGATGTGATTGTAAAAGGTATTGGCGGTTCAGAACTTAGCTCTGCAGGCGCACAACTTATCTATGATAAAAGTGAAGTCAGCTATATCGGATTTTCATCTGTGATAAAAAATATAAAAAAACTTAAAAGAATAATCGACAATACTTGCAATATCATTTTAGAATTTGATCCTGACATAGTTATTCTTGTAGATTTTCCTGGCTTTAATTTAAAGATTGCAACAGGTATCAGAAAAAAATTCAAAGGTAAAATTGTATATTACATTTCGCCGCAACTCTGGGCTTGGCACAAAAGCCGTGTAAAAATAATCCGGCAATGTATTGATCTTATGTTAGTTGTTTTTCCATTCGAAGTTGATTTTTATAAAAACGAAAATGTAACAGCAAAATTTACCGGTCATCCTCTTATAAAAAAGACGAATACATTTTTATCTGAAAACAGCAGAGAAATAAGTAATAAACTTACTATCAGCTTCATGCCGGGCAGCCGAAAAGATGAGATAAAGTTAATGCTGCCAATAATGGTAAAGACTGCTGAATTATTCCAAAAAGAATTTGACTGCAATATCAACATTATTTGCTCTGACAATTTTGATATTTCCTATTATAAAAAGTTTATGTCGGGTCATAACTTCAATCTCATCAGATCAGAAGGAAATGACTATGCAAATTATAAAACTATTCTTAATTCATGTCTGGTCATTACAAAATCAGGTACATCTACTATGGAATGTGCATTGATAGGTACACCGTTTTGTGTTGTATATAAAACAGGTGCGTTCAATTATGCAATCGGTAAAAGACTTATAAAAGTTGATCACATTGCAATGATAAATATTCTTCTTGGTAAATCCGCTGTAAAAGAATTTCTTCAGGAAAAAATGCAACCTGAAGATATATTGGAAGAAGGAAAGAAAATAATTAATGATTCTGAATACAGAAATAAAATGCTTTCTGACTTTGAGGAATTAAGGAAAGTACTGACAGAGAAGGATGCATCAAAAAATGCCGCTATACTGATATCTGAATTGATGAGTATTTAATATGAATAAGTGTGAATTAATATGAAAAAGTTTTACAATTTCCTCGGAATGAGATTTCTTCCATTTATAATAGATCTGTACATTAAAACATTAAGATTTAAGATCAACAATGAACCTGATCAGTCTGGAAATTCAATATTTATTTTCTGGCATTCAAAAATGCTGACAGGCTGGTATATTTTCAAAGACAAAAATCCGGCAGCTTTAGTATCACAAAGTAAAGACGGTGAAATACTTAACAATCTGCTGAAAAAATGGAAGTATGAAGTCGTAAGAGGTTCCAGTTCAAAGGGAGGTAAGGATGCTGTTGATAAATTGATAGATTTAGTAAAATCCGGTAAAAATGCAGTCATCACACCAGATGGTCCCAGAGGACCTGCAGGTCAGATAAAAAACGGTCCGCTTATAATTTCCAATAAATGTAATGTTCCAATTATTCCAGTCAATATAATTTATAAAAACAAAAAGACACTTATGAAAAGCTGGGATAAATTTGAAATTCCTATGCCCTTTAGTAAATGTATCATAACCTTTGGTAATAAATTCAATTACGGTGAATATCTTTATGATGATGATTTAGAAGACTTTAAATCAAAACTGTCTGCGGAGCTTTGATCATGAATAAAGTAAGTGTGTTCAGAAAAATTCTTATACCTTTTTCGATTCTTTACTCATTTGTAATGGATATCAGAAATTATCTTTATGATAAGAAATTTTTCAGCATTTGTAAACCTGACGTAAAGATCATTTCAATTGGAAATATCACTACAGGCGGTACAGGCAAAACACCAATGGTGATATTTCTTGCAAAATTGTTTTTACGAGACGGGAAAAAAGTTGGCATAATTTCCAGAGGGTATGGAAGAAAATCAAAAGAACTTGTAATTGTTTCCGACGGAAATTCTGTAATTCAGGATATTTCACTGACAGGAGATGAACCTGCTCTCATCTCTTTTGAACTTATAAAGGAATTTCCTAAATCAATTTTCGTAGTATCATCAGCAGACAGATGTAAATCTGCAAATGTAATTATGAATGAATTTCATCCCGACGTTATATTACTTGACGATGCATTTCAGCATAGAAGAATTCAGAGGGATAAAGATTTAGTAATGATTGATGCAACAGATATTTACAGTAATAATTTTTTGTATAAACATACTTTACCATCAGGATTACTCAGAGAAAAAATTGCTAATTTAAACAGAGCAGATCTGATCATTCTAAATTTTAAGGAAAGTTACAAATCAGAAACTCCTGATTTTTATTCAAGTTTGATTTCTGATTCAAAAGTTGTAAAAATAAAATATAAAACTGAATATTTAATAGATCATAAAAATACTATTTTAAAACCTGATAAAAAACCGGCAGTAATTTTCTCAGGAATTGCCAGACCTGAATCCTTTAAATATACCTTAAAAAACATAGGTGTAGATATTGTTGATGAATTAATTTTTAAAGATCATCATGAGTATTCACAAAATGATATCGAAACAATAACTTCTAATTATAAAAAGGACTCAGTCTTTATAACTACGGGCAAGGATTTCATGAAAATAAACAAATTTACAGATTTCATTAACAACTTCCCTGTGTATTATCTTAACATGGAAATAGAAGTTATCGATAACGAAAAATTATTGCTTGATCTGCTTTAAATGATATATAATAATTATAATAAAAATGAAAATTGGAATTAGCCGTTCGGATACAAATTTCCTGAGATATGAAAATTGGCTAAAATATTTTGAGATAGAGTATAGAGTATTGGATTATTTATTTCCTGAAGAAGGATATAAAATTTTTAATGAATGTGACGGTCTTATATTATCCGGCGGAGTTGATATTTACCCTGAACTATATTGCGACTGGGATACAAAAGAAACTAAAGGCACATATAATCCGGAAAGAGACGGGTTTGAATTACGTCTTGTTGAAACGGCTGTACAATCTTCTAAACCAGTTCTTGGAATCTGCAGAGGGCTGCAGCTTATAAATATTTTTTTCAGAGGAAGTCTGATATCTGATCTTCTTGAGATTCGAAATGTAAATCATGATGAGATATCTCCATCAAAACCAAGATTTCATGATGTGAAAATTTTGAAAGATACTTTACTGTATGACATATCTGAAATTGAAAAGGCAAATGTTAATTCTTATCATCACCAATCAATAGACAGGCTTGGAGAAGGACTCAGGATAAATGCAAAATCTGAAGACGGAATTATTGAAGGAATTGAATATTCCGATAGAAATGATAAATCATTCTTACTCGGGGTTCAGTGGCATCCTGAAAGGTTTGAAGATTCGGATATTTCTCTCTCTGCGAATATTTTAAAAAGATTTATTTCAGAATGTAAACTTGAGAATGCTTAACATTTTTAAATATTTATTATTAGTATTTACAGCAGTTTATTTTATTTCATGTACTGCTTCTCAGAATACAACTGATTCAAAAGTTTCATTTGAGTATATAAAAAATAAAGTTAATGAAAACTCAATGAAACTTACGGGACTTGATGCATACGGCGAAATTTCAATTGACTCACCTGAATTAAATAACACTGGATCGATCACAGTAAGCATAAAAAAACCTGATAGCATTTTCACAAAACTGGAAGGTCCCTTTGGTATTGATGTTGCAAATCTTTTGATCACCAGAGAAAACTTTATTTATTACAATGTTATGGATAACAGGGTGATAAAAGGTTCTTCTACTCAAAGTAATCTGAGTATTATAATGAAGATTAAAATTGAATTTGATGAGATCATAAATTCTTTTTCAGGAAAGTATTATTTCGCTGAAGAGAAATATGAAAATGCAGAGATATTAGAAACAGAGAATGAATTTGTAGCAGTACTTACCGATAAAAACGAAGTAAAAAAATTCTGGATAGACAAGGAAAATTATTATGTAAAAAAACTTGGTAAATACGGTGAAAAAGGGAAAGTTAAATTAGAAATCAATTATGAAAATTTTTATGAAAACGACGGCATTCATTTTCCTAAAAAAATAACTGTCATAAGACCTGAAGAGAAGCAGTCCATTTGGCTTACTTACAGCAGTGAAGAATTCAATAACGATAAATTAAATTTCAAAATTAAGATCCCCAAAAGTGCAAAAGAAGTGAGCTGGAAATGAGAACAGGAAATCGGAAATTTGAGGTCTCAGTAATTTTAACTTTATTCAACAGCAGGAGATTTTATCAACATGCATTGGAATCGGTGCTCGATCAGTCATTTGAAGATATTGAAATAATTTTTGTTGACGACGGTAGTATTGACGGCATTGAAACTGAATTGATACCGATTATAAAGAATAATGAAAATTTTAAATATCTATCACATTCTAACAGAAAACAACCCCTGTCACTCAATTCTGGAATTTTAATTTCTTCAGGAAAGTATATTACTTTTTTAGATTCTGATGATGAATATAAATATGAACACATTCAGGAAAGATTAAATTTTATGAACAAAAATGAGAGTATAGATCTGATATGTTCGGATGCTGAGTTTATTGGGAAGGAAGAGGACATGTTTGTTCCGGATGCAGCGGATAATAATAGAATGATACATGTCAAAGATTGCATTATGCTTGGGACTTTGTTTGGAAAAAGAAAAGTATTTTTAGAACTTGATGGATTCAAAGATATTTATTCACATGATTCAGAATTTTTTAACAGGGCAGAAAAAAAATTTAACACTGCCAGATTAGATTCAAAAAGTTATGTCTATTTTAGAAATAATCCTGAAAGCGTAATTAATAAACTCAAAAAAGATATTTCCAACAATAAGAAATTTGATTTTAAACGATGACTCATGATGAAAAATTAATTAAAGTATGCATAGGGCTTGCAATAAAAGGAAAAGGTATGGTTTCTCCAAATCCTCTAGTTGGTTCAGTTGTAGTCAAAAATAATCAGATTATTGGAAAAGGTTATCATAAGAAATTTGGTGAAGCTCATGCTGAAAGAAATGCTGTTTTAGATGCTGAGAAAAAAGGATTCAATGTAAAAGGAGCAAGTGTCTATGTAAATCTCGAGCCCTGCGCTCATGTTGGAAAGACAGCATCATGTGCAGAATTTTTAGTTTCCAAAAAAGTAAAAGAAGTAATAATTGGAATGAAAGATCCTTATTCGAAAGTAAATGGAAAAGGAATTGAAATTCTGATAAAAGCAGGTATTAAAGTAAAGACCGGTATTCTGGAAAAAGAGTGTATGGATTTAAATAAATTCTTCATAAATTTTGTAACTAAAAAGATACCTTATGTAACTTTGAAAATTGGACAAAGTATTGACGGAAATATTGCACTGAATAATTTTGAATCGAAATATATCACAGGATCGGAATCCAGAAAGTATGTTCATAAAATGCGAAGTGAATATGACGCAGTTCTAATTGGAAAAAACACTGCTATTAAGGATGATCCGTCTTTAAATGTTCGTGATGTAACAGGCAGAGATCCATTAAGAATTGTTATAGACTGGAATAATTCTCTAAAGCAGAATCTGAAAATTTTTTCTGACGATAATAAAGACAAGACTTTTGTTATCACAAAAAAATCTGCTGAGAAATATAAAGGAAAGAAGAATTTACTTTTTATGGTTAAAGATGATAGGATTTTTAAATTGAAAAGTATTTTAAAACTATTACACGGTTTCAATGTTAACAGCGTGCTTGTTGAAGGAGGCTCAGTACTTTTTTCACAATTCATAAAAGAAAATTTATTTGATGACATATATTTTTTTATTGCACCTAAAATAATGGGTAAAGGGATATCCCCTTTTGATGGTTTTGAAATAAATTCATTAAACAAAACAGTAGATCTTAAAACAGAATTTACAAAAAGAATTGGAAAAGATATTTTAATTAAATACAAAAATTGTTTACAGGTATAGTTCAAAATATTGGCGAAATTATTTTAGAAACTCCGGTTGGTGACAGCATAATATTTGAGATTTCTGTTCCTGAATCTGATTTTACAGATGGATTAAAATCGGGTGACAGTATAGCAGTAAACGGTGTATGTCTAACTGCTACAAACATTGAAAAGAATAAAATGAAGTTTACTGCAGTAAAAGAAACTCTGACAAAGACTAACCTTGGAGAACTTACAAAAGGAAGTTTTGTAAACTTAGAAAAAGCAATGTCTATAGATTCAAAACTTGACGGACATCTTGTACAGGGACATGTAGATACCACAGGAAAAGTTGTTGGAATAATTGAGAATATTGATTCGCATGAATTCCTGATAGAATTTGATTCTAAATTCAGAGATTATATTATTAAAATCGGATCTGTTTGTATAAATGGTGTTAGTCTTACGATAGCTGAGATAGTTAAAGAAAATGAAAATGAAAATAAAATAATAATTAAAATTGCAATAATCCCATTTACAAATAACAATACTACATTTCAATATTTAAGAATTAATAATTCAGTCAATATTGAATTTGATATGATGGGGAAATACATAAAAAGAATTTTTGAAAACAGCATAAAATAAAAAATGGCTTTTGAATCTGACAAAACAATGTTCGAAATATACAGAGAAAAAGAATTTAACAGAAAATTCAAAGTAGTATATTATACAGAACTAACTGAACACAACAAGGAATTTGAGATCAACAGTGCTTTGAATGGAGAAACACTTTTTGACGGATTTTTAATTGATGTAAAAAAAGAAGAAGGGAAAACAGCAGTTTCTGAGATTATTAATGAAATGAATAAAAATGATTCAGCATTAAATTCAGATGAAATAATAAGCAGGTTAAAAGAATATTTAGCTTAATCTTTCAATCAAAAATTCTGCAATTTCATTTTCATCTATATTATACATACAATTAAAAGTTTTGATCGGACATTTGCTGCCTCCGTGAATACTGCAGGGTCTGCATTTAAGATCATTAATCTGAAATATTTTATCTCTTTTTCCATAGGGGAAAAAACCAAACTCAGGAACTGTTGCTCCGAATATTGCACAAACATCTGTTTCCACTGAATTTGCGAGATGCATTGGCGCAGAATCGTTCGAAACCAATAATTCTGATCTTCTGATAAGTTCAGCAGATTCCATTACCGATAAAGTACCTGCAAGATTTATAAAATTTCTGAATTTAGAATTGTTTACAATAAAATCGGAAATCGTTTTATCATTTTTACTTCCTATTATAAATATTCTGGAGTTTATTCCTGTTAACAGATTACAAAGTTTTATAAATTTTTCTTCAGGGAATCTCTTTGTGAACCAAATAGTACCCGGAGCAATAGTAAGTATCTTTTCATTTTCTCTTATCCTGTATTCATAAAAAATACTGTCAATTTTTCTTTTCTCCTGAATATTAATAAACAATTCTGGTCTGACAATATTGTCAACTTTAATTCCTAATGGTGACAGCAGTTTTAAATTTCTCTGAATCTCATGAATACCTGTTTCATATTTTATTTTTTCATCATATAAAAAACTAAATGTTGATTTATCAAAAGAGATTGTCATGCCTGAATTTGAAAAATGACTTATCATAGCTGATCTGAATGATCTGTGAGGTGAGATTAAATAATCATATGATTCCCCTCTTATCTTTTTTATGATCTCAACAAGTCCTCTGAAACCGGTATTTCTTTTGTCATAAGGTATAAGCTCTCTGATATCCGGATTATTTTTCAAAAGATCTGAAGTCGATGGAATACATAAAAAATCAATAATGGAATCAGGATACTTTACTTTAATTTCCTGAATCAATGGAATAGTAAGAATCACATCTCCCAAAAAAGCAGTTTGAATAATTAATATTTTTTTAACCTGCATGTTAATTTCTGACATGTTTAAATCTTTTATGAAGCCAGAGCCATTGCCCCGGATCTGCCAAAACTATTTTTTCAAATTCTGTTTGTATCCTTTGAGTAAGAACTATTATATTTTCTTCATTATAATCTACAATATCGCTGTAATCAATTTTAGAAAAATAAACATCATATTTATAATTTTTATCTCTGATGCCATATCCTAATATCAGTTCACATCTTTTTTTAAGTGCAATTTTTGCGGGTCCGGAAAAGCTAGCTGTTTTCTGACCTAAAAAATTCACATAAACTGAATAGTCCGGATGAGCTGATTGATCGATGAGGAAGCATATAAAATCATTTTGATCGAGACTTTTGAAAATTGCTCTTAATGAAATACCAGTCTGAATAATTTCATTGCCGCCAAGTGTCCGGTAAGAATTAATTTTTTTATTTAATGATCTGCTGCCTTGTGGTTTGGCAATTATTTTCAAACTATATTTAAATAATTTTGAAAATGAAAACGCAATAAACTCCCAGTTAGAATAATGACCACTTAAAAAAAGTGTTCCGTTTCCTGCCTTTCCTGCATCTTCAATAACATTCATATCATGAAATTCAGTAGTCTTATTAATTTTTTCTATTGTAAGATCAGGAAAATAAAAAAACTCAAGCAGATCTATTCCAAGATTAATATAATTTTCCCTGACAATTAATTTCTTAAAGGAATGGTCTTTATTAGGGAAACACAGATCAAGATTATTGTAAGCTACCTTTTTTCTGATAGGAATCAGATAAAAAAAAACAGCCCTAAATATTTTCCTGAGCGTTGAATGAATTTTAAAGGAAAGAGTCTAATCAGAAAACCTGCAGTATTAAAAAAAAATATTGAAATTAAATTCACCAATACTTTAATTTTTCGAGTTAGAATTCTTTAAGGTATAAACAGGATTTCCAAATAAAGTAGCAGAGTTAGCACCTGTAATTTCGACATTAATAAGATCACCTGAATTAATTGCACCGTCATTTATTAAAGTGCCGGAATCGTTAACGGCATTATAATTTCTTGGAATAATAACCGATTTATTACAATCAGTTCTACCCATATATTCTTCATTTGATTTTTTACTAAGTGATTCTACCAGTACTTCCATTATTTTACCTTTTAAAGAAGAATTAATTTTATATGAGATCTCACGCTGTAATGTAATTATTTCATCCAATCTTTTCTTCTTCGTTTCTTCATCTAATTTATCTTTTAGCTCATATGCCTTAGTATTTTCTCTTGGTGAATAGACAAAAGTAAAAGCACTGTCATATTCAATTTGCCTGATCACATCCATTGTCATTTGATGTTCATCTTCAGTCTCGCCCGGAAAGCATGAAATTATATCCGTAGAAAGTCCAATACCCGGCATCATCTCTCTCGCCTTAAGCATAACATTCATATATTCTTTCACAGAATATAATCTGTTCATATTTTTTAAAACTCTGTCCGAACCTGATTGAATCGGAAGATGAATGTATTTACAAATGTTATCAAACTCTGCCATTGTATCTAAAAGTTTGTCAGACAGATCATATGGATGAGAAGTCGTATACCTGACTCTCATTTCAGGAACTGCAACAGCTACTGATCTTAATAGATCAGCAAAATCTTTATCTTCATGTTTGTAAGAATTTACATTCTGTCCAAGCAGCCAAATGTCTTTGACACCTTCATTATATAGTCTTTTGGTTTCATCGACTATATTATTCAAATTTCTGCTACGCTCTCTGCCTCTTGTAAAAGGTACTATGCAGAATGAACAAAACTTATCACACCCCCTCATGATTGACAGCCAGGCTGTTATACCTTCACGTCTCAAAGGAGTAATGTCATCATAAGTTTCAGTTCTTGATAATTTTACTGCAATCCCTTTTTCATTTTTCTCAATTGAGTTTTCAATTAATTCAGGCACTTTTCTGTATTCATCGGGACCTACAATTATATCTACAATTTTCTTTTTTTTAAGAAGGTCATCTCTTAATCTTTCTGCCATACAGCCAAGAATTCCAATCACCAGTTCAGGATTTTTCTTTTTATATTTTATAAGATCTCCAAGTCTGCTGTATATCCTGTTCTCTGCATTTTCTCTGATACTACATGTATTTAAGAGGATTACATCGGACTCATTAATATCAGAAGTTTCATTATATCCTTTATTACTTAATACACTGAGCACAATTTCCGTATCTGAAAAATTCATCTGACATCCGTAAGTCTCTATATAGACTTTTTTGTCATTAGATAATTTGTTGAAATTGTTTTTAATTTCGGGAGATGGTACGTTATTTAAAATTAGATTTGTAATTTCCATTGATATGTTTATTGCCTGTATGCGAATATTTTCAGGTCTCTGAATGATAGAAAAAATACCTGACCTGTACATACTGACGATTTTAAAGTAACTCTTGAAAAAATTTCTCTGCTGGATCGAGGTGAGTTTATTTCAATATTTCTTGTAGAATTTATTTCATCTCTGTTTGTTAAATTAACGAGATATATAATTTCATCATTCTCATAATAAAACAAAGATAGACTTGAAAGATCAGCATCTGAAGAACCATTTAATTCAAACCTTATCTTGGAAAAATCTGAAAGATCAAATTCACCAAAGCTTCTTGTCCTGACCTGCACCGCAGAGCAATCTCCACCAACTTCTTCAATAATACCGTCATGACTATATATTAATTCTCCTTCCTCTACATTCTGAACAGAATTATCACTGCAACTCTGAAAGACTGTCAGACTGATCAGAAGCAATAGAGATTGATAAAAATATTTATACTTTTTCATGAATTTTTTCTTTTGATAAAAATTCTTTTACTACTTCAGCAATTCCTTTTGCATCAATTCTCAGATCTTCATGCAGCTCTTCAGGTTTTGCATGATCAATAAATCTGTCAGGTATTCCGTGAATAAGAATATCACTTTTTAGATTATTTTCGGCGGCAAACTCAGCTACAGCACTGCCAAATCCTCCTACTATAGTATTGTCTTCAATAGTAATTATTTTGTCAAATCTTTTAAATACATCATACATTAATTCTCTGTCCAAAGGCTTAATGAATCTGGCGTTAATTATTTCTGCGTTAATACCATATTCTTCAAGATATTTTTCTGAATTAAGAGAATTTTCAACCATATTTCCGACTGCTAAAATAGCAACATCCTTTCCTTTCTTAACTATTTCACCTTTTCCAATTTCCATTAATTCGAACTCACCTTTTTTCACACCCAATGCATTTCCCCTCGGATACCTTATAGCTACGGGACCTCTTTTATATTTTGTAGCAGTAAATAACATATTTCTTAATTCATTCTCATCTTTAGGTGACATTAATACCATTCCGGGAATAAGTCTTAAATATGTCAGATCAAAAACTCCATGATGAGTCGGTCCGTCAGCTCCTACTAGTCCACCTCTGTCAAGGACAAAAATGACCGGTAGTTTTTGAGTAGCTACATCATGTATGATCTGATCAAATGCTCTTTGTAAAAAAGTAGAGTAAATTGCTGCAACAGGTGTATAACCTTCGGTTGCAAGTCCTGCACAAAATGTAACAGCATGCTGCTCGGCAATACCTACATCAAAATATCTATCAGGAATTTCTTTCTGCATAATGTTTAATCCGGTTCCGTCCGGCATAGCAGCATTTACTGCAATAATTTTTTTATCTTTCTTAGCCAGTTCGACAAGTGCAGTTCCGAATTCTGTAGTATAAGTAGAAACAGTAGATTTTTTATGCTCAATGCCTGTAGATTTGTCAAATGGATTTAAAGCATGTATCTTCTGCGGATGGTCAGATGCATAAGATGGTCCTTTACCTTTTTCTGAAATAATATGAAGAAGTATTGGTCCGGACATTCTTTTTAACTCTTCAAGCATCTTCACAAGATTAACAACATTATGACCATTAACTGGACCAAAATATCTGAAACCAAGAGCTTCAAAAAGCATTCCAGGAGTTACTACACTTTTAATACTTCCTTCTATTTTTGATCCAACTTTTCTTAATCTGTCACTATTCTTTTTATCAAATACTTCAGTTAATTCCCATACTTTGCTTCTGAATTTATTATAAGTATCATTTGTCATCAGATCATTAAAATAATTCTGAAGTGACCAGACATTCGGAGCTATCGACATTTTATTGTCATTTAGAACTACAATAATATCCTTTTTCAAAAGTCCGATATTATTCATTGCTTCGTAAGCCATTCCTCCTGTCATAGATCCGTCACCTATTACAGAAATAACTTTGAAATTTTTGTTTGAAAAATCTCTGGCAGTTGCTATTCCAAGAGCTGCAGAAATAGAAGTGGTTGCATGACCGGCTCCGAACACATCATATTCACTTTCACTTCTTTTAAGAAAACCACTTATACCGTTCTTCTGTCTTATAGTTTTTAACTGTTCTTTTCTTCCGGTTAATATTTTATGAATGTAAGCCTGATGACCAACATCCCAAATGATCTTATCGTCGGGAGTATTAAATACATAATGTAGAGCCAGAGTAAGTTCACATACACCTAATGATGCTCCGAGATGTCCGCCAATTCTGGAAATTGTATCGATCAAATATTCCCGAACTTCATCTGCAAGTTCTCTGAGATTCATCAGATTTAATTTCTTTAGATCTTTAGGATAATCAATATCCTTTAGAAATTTTGTATTGTTAATATTATATTCACTCATTGAAAAAATTTGTTATAAATATACGATTTTTAATTATCTTGTTCAGTGCTAATTTTTTCAATTTTTAATTCAGCTTCATCAAGTTTCTTACGGCAAATATTAATAAGATTTATACCATCTTGATAATTTTTAATTATTTCTTCAAGCGAATGATCTTCAATTCCAGATTCAAGATTAACAAGTATCTCCTCTAATTTTTTAAAATTGTTTCCAAATGTATCTTCTATTTTCTTTTTCATAAATTTATTTTAGTTTATCAATTACGGCATCAGCTTCACCGTCATTAAAATTTATCTGTATATTATCATTTACATTAAGTTGTTTTTTATATGAAATTATTTTGTCTCCCATTTTAATAATCGCAAATCCCCTTTTCAATACATTTTCAGGATTAAGTGAATTTAGTAATTTTTCATTTGAGTTTAATAAATTTTTTAGGTTGAGAATACTTCTACCCGGAATAAATATCAGTTCTTTACTAATTCTTTCTAATCGAATTTTAATTTCATTTAATTTCTTTTTTGCATTATCAGCTAATTTCTGTTCAATGTTGTCCAAATTCATTTTATATTCATTGATCATATCAGCCGGCTTTTTGAAATAATAATTATTTTCAATTTTATTTAAACCGGATTTTAAATCTTTTATTTCAGTTAAGACTTTCCGTTTAAAATTATTTTCAATATCATTTAAGCTAAGTTGTATATTTAAGAGTACCGGAAAAATCAGTTCGGCAGCAGCGGAAGGAGTAGATGCTCTAACATCAGCAGTGAAATCACAGATGGTAAAATCTACTTCATGACCAATAGCAGATACAACAGGTATTTCTGAAGCAAATACAGCTCGTGCAACCTTTTCTTCGTTAAATGTCCACAAGTCTTCAATAGAACCTCCACCTCTGGTAATAACAATGATCTCAGGTTTATTTTTGATTTTGTTAGCGACAGCAATTGCTTTACAGACACTGTTTGCTGAGCCTGATCCCTGCATACCTGCATTAATTAAATAAATGGTCACAACCGGATATCGTCTTTCAGTTACCTTTAAAAAATCCTGAATTGCTGCACCAGTCTCCGAAGTTATTACAGCTACTCTTTCAGGAAATTCAGGAAGAGATTTTTTATATTTTGAATCAAACAAACCTTCAAACTCTAATTTTCTTTTTAGATTTTCAAAAGCAATCTGTAGCTCTCCTTCCCCTGCAGGTTGAATATTGAATACATCAATCTGATAGCTGCCTCTTGTTTCATATAAAGTGATTCTCCCTTTTATTAGTACTTTCATCCCGTCTGCTGGAAAGATGTTTAAAAGATCAGCTCTTGCTTTCCATATAACAGCATTAATCTGTGCTTTACTATCTTTTAGTAAAAAATATATATGCCCCGAAAAATGTCTTTTGAAATTTGAAATTTCACCCAATACAAAAACATAATCAAAATTTCTTTCAATAGTATTTTTTAAGTCTCTGGATAATTCTGAAACTGTTAAAGGTGAATTCAAATTTAAGTTTATTTAATGATCAATTAATTTAATCTTTATAAAATAATAAGAAAATAAAATAATAAATAATTCTAACTGATAATATGGGAATTTTGATTGCATGTATAATTATTTATTTTTTGGATAATGCATTTATTTTGTTTAAAACAATTCAAGTCTTTTTCAGACAGCATTTTAAACATCATTCAAGTCCAAAAACACCTTTGTAGAAATTATATAAATTTTTCAAAAAAACTAAAATAATTTTTATTTATTCATTGATTAAAAATCCTCTTGTATTTATATTGGTAATTAATTCGACAGTAGCTCAATGGTGGAGCATTCGGCTGTTAACCGAAGGGTTACAGGTTCAAGTCCTGTCTGTCGAGCAAAATCCCTTTGAAAAAGGGATTTTTTTTTGTTAACCAGTCAAATAGTTATTGAAAAATATATTTGATTAAGTTAATTTGTAACAGTATAATGGCGAGCATAGCTCAGTTGGCAGAGCGTCAGATTGTGGTTCTGAATGTCGCGGGTTCGAGCCCCGTTGTTCGCCCTCTTTTCATTAATTAAATTTCTCTATTTCTAATCTATACCATTTCTGATTTTTTTCTCTTTATTCAACAATCAATCGAAAAAAAATTAGGTATTTTTAAAACTGTTTAAAAATAATTCTGTATTGAATTAAATTCTATTAATAATTAGTTTATTTCAATTTGAAAAATGACAAATTCTAACGAAAATTCTAAAAAAGATAAATCGGAATCTGAAGAAATCGATGATCTGAGTGAAGATTTTGATTCACAGATTGTTGATGACAAGGAAGACGAGATAAATAGTAAAATTGACGAAACATCCGATGAAAATTCTAAGGATAGTTCTGATGACAATTCCGAAGAAAATTCTGATGAAAACTCAGAAGAAAATTCTGATGATATTCCTGAAGAAATTTCAGAAGAGGAGCTGCTTAAAAGAAAAGCAGACTTTGATGCAGAAGCTATGCCTCATATGAAAATGATTCATAATTATGCATACAAACTTACAGGAAATAAACTAGATGCGGATGATCTGCTTCAGGAAACTTATTTAAGAGCATTCAGGTTTTTTGATAAATTCGAGAAAGGAACTAACTGTAAAGCGTGGCTGTTTCGCATAATGAAAAATTTGTTCATTAATAAGTACAGAAAGAGACAAAAAGAACCTGGGAAAGTTGATTATGGTGAAATTGAAAATTTTTATGATACCATAAGATCTTCGAAAATAGATTCAAATAACCTTCAGGAAAAAGTATTCTCAAAATTGCTTGATGATGAACTTTTAACAGCGCTTAATTCTTTACAGGATGATTTCAAAACTGTAGTTATACTTTGTGATCTTGAAGGTTTAAGTTATGAAGAAATTGCTGAATTTGTTCAATGTCCAATAGGTACTGTAAGAAGCAGATTGCACAGGGGTAGAAAAGTACTCCAGCAAAAGCTTATGGAATATGCCAGGAAAAGAGGATATGACGTAGAAAGTAATCTCATAAAATAAATTTAAAATCAAAATTATAATTATATAAACTTTATACTTTTTTAAATGTCTGATACACCAAAAAACCCGACAAATCCAGAAACGGATTCCTCAAACAATTCCGATTTAAAATATGAGTTGATTACTGCTTACATCGATAATGAAATAACTGATGAAAGTGAATTAGAATTGATAAAGAATTTAATTGAGAACAACTCAGATTTCAGAAACCGATACGAACTTGAAAAAGCTACCAAACAATTTTTTAAAGCCAGACTTGATATCACTATCGAAACTCCAGTTTATTTATATAAAAATATTGGAAAAGGAATAGATGATTATATAAAAACTACAGGGAAACGTTCTGTACAAAAAAAATCTGAAGACATGATAAACACTCAAATGTCTATTCAGAAATCAAATCTGAAACGAAATCTTACTTATGCCTCAATAGTTTTTGTTTTACTTATTGTTTCTGCATTTGCATTGAATAGTTTTTTAAGTGAGGAACAAACAATTTACGCAAAAAATGATATAATTACTGTTTCGAAAAAAGTTTTTGATAAATTTAAAAACGGAAACAGAGATATTCAATTTAAGACAAATGATGCTAAAGAATTATCAAATGACATGAATCAGCATCTTGACTTCAAAGTGTATATACCAAATGTAAAAGAAGCAGTTCTAATTGGAGGATTTTGTTCCATAGAGGAAGGTGAAAAAACAGCTCATATAATTCATATGAAAGGTAATATTAGAATATATACTTTCCAGACTTCAATGAATAATTTACAAAATCGAAACAATTTGACAATTTGTGAAAAAGTAAAAAGCTCAATTAATAGCGGAGAAAATTGGATAAATTGTTCAAAAGTTGACAATTTAAATCCTATCATTTGGTTTGCAGATGGAGTAATTTGTTCATCATATTCTGATATGGAACCAGATGAAATTCATAGTACACTTACTAATTTTAAATAAATAAAAATTGACATGAAAAAAATCATTTTAAGCTTTACTATAATTGTATTCTCAGCATTATTAATTTCCTGTGGAAAAGATTCTTCTGAATCCGAAACAACCCTAAAGAAAGAAACTAAAACTGTTGAAACAAAACAAACTCAAACTCCCAGTAAAGAGACTTCGAACCCAAATACTTCTGCATCAAATTTATATACTGTAGAAGCTGTAGAAAAATCTTCAGGTAAAAAAGTATCTCCAAATGTAATTTGGTCTGAAGGTGGTAAACAAACTTCTCTTAATGATTTAAAAGGTAAAGTGATCCTTCTTAATTTTTGGGCAACCTGGTGTGGACCTTGCATCAAAGAAATGCCGGATCTTTCAAGTATTTCTGATGAAATGAGTGATAAAGACTTTAGAATGATAGGAATGAATGTATTTCAGCAGGAAAAGTCAGCTAAAGTTTCTGATTTTTTAAAATCTAAACCTGTATCTTATACAGTGCTGGATGGTAATCAGGAAGTTGTTGATGCATTTGGTGAAGCTTCCGGAAACAATCTTGAAGCAGTTCCGACTACATTTATTATTGATAAAAAAGGTAATATAGCGGAGACTATTGTAGGTTCAAGAAAAAAAGAAGATTTTGTAAAAATTATAAATAAATACTTAAATTAATTCATTAATATTTATTTTAAGTGTATAATTCTAAAACTCAAGGATTAAAATTCTTGAGTTTTTTATTTATTCAGCAGCGAATTAAAATCAAATGTCAGTAAAAGTTTGTATTTTTGGATCGACCGGTTCTATTGGATGTAATTCTCTTGAAGTAATCGACAATCTTATCAACAAAGGTAAAGATTATTCCATACAATACCTCACTACAAATACTAATGTTGATTTACTCGCAAAACAGATAAAAAAATATTCACCAATTGGAGTAGCTGTTACTGATGATAAAAGCTGTGAAGAATTCAAAAGAAAATACAATTTTAAGGATCTGGAAATATTCAAAGGTAAAGCCGGGATTTTGGAATTAGCAGAAAGAGATGATTTTAATTTATTAATTTCCTCATTGGTTGGAATTTCAGGACTCGAACCAACAATCAAAGCAATTAAGCAAAACCGAAAAATTGCTTTAGCTAATAAAGAGACATTAGTAGTTGCCGGTGAAATTGTTAATAAATTATTAAAAGAAAAATCCTGCACTTTAATCCCAATTGATAGTGAACATTCAGCAATTTTTCAATGTCTCACTGGTGAATCGAAAAACAATGTTTCAGGAATTATTCTAACTGCATCCGGTGGTCCATTTTTAAAAAAATCATTAGATGAGATGAATAATGCTTCTATAAAAGATGCATTGGCACACCCAAACTGGAATATGGGTAAAAAGATCTCAATAGATTCAGCAACAATGATGAATAAAGGACTTGAAATAATTGAAGCAAAATGGCTTTTTGACCTTACTCCTGATCAGATTTCGGTTGTTATACACCCTCAGTCAATTATACATTCAATGGTAGAATTTAATGACGGTTCTATAAAAGCCCAGCTTGGAATTCCAGATATGAAACTTCCAATCCAGTATGCACTTACTTATCCGGATAGAATTGAAAATAACTATCCAAAAATGTCATTTATGGAAAACTTCAATTTATCTTTTGAACCGCCTGATAATAACAAATTCAAATGTCTCAAACTTGCAGTTGATGCTCTTGAATCAGGTGGAATTTACCCAACTGTTTTAAACGCTGCAAATGAAATAGCTGTAGAACTTTTTTTAAATAATAAGATCGGATTTTCTCAAATTCCTGAAATTATTGAGAATGAATTGAATTTGACAAAATCGTCTTCCGAAATCAACCTTGAGACTATTTTAGAGACAGACAATACAATTCGCAACAGATTAATTGCAATATAAATATTTAAAAGAGAAGTTTTTTTAACTCTAATTTTTAATTAATAAATTTTATCTTTACTGTTTAATATATAAATGGAATTTTTAACAACAACATTTTACTTTCTCATCGTAATCGGAATTCTTGTATTTATACATGAGTTCGGACACTTTATTGCTGCAAGAATGACAGGAATGAGGGCAGAAGTTTTTGCTTTGGGAATAGGATACAGATTATTCGGATACAATAAGATCAACGGATTTACATTCGGCTCATTGAGTGATGAAGTAATTCTTGATGATAATACAGATTACAGAATTTGTGCATTCCCTATCGGGGGCTATGTAAAAGTATCAGGAATGATAGACGAAAGCATGGATAAGGATTTTATTTCCAAGGAACCTCAACCTTGGGAATACAGAGCAAAACCTGTTTGGAAAAGGATGATCGTTATCACTGCAGGAGTTATCATGAATTTTCTTCTCGCATTTATAATTTTTTATTCTTTAACACTTATAAAAGGGAAGACCTTAACTGATACTACAACTATTGGATACATAGGGATAAACTCTCCGGCAGCGGTGTCAGAACTTGTTACAGGAGATAAGATATTGAAAATTAATAATAACGAAGTAAATTCCTGGGAAGACGTTCAGGCAAAACTTTATTTTGAAAATCTTGGTGAGAATCTGGACTTCTTAGTTGTTAGGAATGGTTCAGAAACCATGGTTTCAATTCCAAAGGATAAAACCGGTGATCTTACAGAAAAAAACTTTGGAATATATCCTGAAGGAATCCAGCCTGAGATCAATGATGTAGTAGCAGATATGCCTGCTTCTAAATGTGGTCTTCAAAAAGGTGACGTTATAATTTCTTATAATAATACAGAAATTAAAAATCCTCAGCAGCTAACCGATCTTATCAGAAGCAGTGTAAATAATGAAAATGAAATCCACTGGACAAGAAACAATGAAAATTTAAACTGTGTAATAACTCCATCAGCTGATTCCACTATTGGAATTATGATAGCAGCAAAATACACCGGACCTACAAAAGAAATAAAATATAATATTTTTACTGCGGCTCCGAAAGCAGTTTATGATATGTATTATATGGGTATTGAATTATTTTTCAAAACAATTGCTAAAATATTCAGAGGTGATATTGCATTTAAAAAAGCTATTGGCGGACCAATAAAAATTGCTCAGGTCTCTGCTCAGTCAGCAGAAGGTGGTATTTATACCTTTCTTGGATTTATTGCTTTGCTTTCAATTTCACTTGCGGTAATTAACATTATGCCGTTTCCTGCATTAGACGGCGGACATTTTATGCTTCTTATATATGAAGCGATAGTTAGAAAACCTGTACCATATAAAGTGCAGTTAGTTTTACAGAATGTAGGATTTGCAATATTGATTGGGTTTATGATATTTGTAGTTTATAGTGATATTACATCTTTAAAATAATTTCTTTCATTGTATTCCCAGTTTGAAAGCAATATATTTGTGTTGTAAATTTTTCAGCTGAAATATCCGGAAGGGTGGGTGAGTGGCTGAAACCAACGGTTTGCTAAACCGTCGTACGGGTCAAACTGTACCGAGAGTTCGAATCTCTCCCCTTCCGCTAATAGTCTCAGGATTAATATTCTGAGACTATTTATTTATTATAAACTTATATAAAAAAAGAACTCACTTTCTATTAATAGTGAGTTCTTTAATATTGTATTCCGGTAGATTTATTATTTCAGCAGCAACATTTTTTTTGTAACTGACTTAACATAATTTGTAGAACTATAGATTATTTTATAAAAATAAACACCACTGGAAATGTCAGAGCCGTTAAAATCAATAGAATGATAACCGCCTCTTATCACAGAATTACTTAATGTCTTTAGTTCACTTCCCTTTGATGAAAAAATTACCACTTTTACATTTCCATCTTCAGGAATCTCAAATGTTATTTTTGTAGACGGATTAAATGGGTTTGGGTAATTCTGATTTACAATAAAACGATTTGGTATGCCGATATTAATTTCATCTGAAAGTATGTGAAATAAAAAGTTGCTGTTAAAATCAATTTGCTTTAATCTGTATAAATAAACACCTGATGAAAGATTTCTATCAGTAAACTTATAATGATGAATCTCATTAGAAGTACCATTTCCTTCAATTATTCCAACTGTATTAAACACCAGGTTTTCAGGATTATAATCTATCATATCTGTAATCTCAATCCTTTGAACTTCAAACCTGTCATTATTAATTTCACCGCTTGTACTCCAGTCCAGTATGACTTCATTTTTTATAGTAGTAGCTACAAAGTCATTTAATTCAACCGGTAAAGGAGCACCTGCATATATTTTACCTGTCAGTTCAAAAGAATTAAAAATAAATTTATAATTATAATTTCCTTTGACTTTCAAAATATAAGAATATGAAGGTTGTGTTTCATTCAATAAAAAATTAATTTGAGGAGAACCTGAAGGAATACTTGTACCCGGATAACTACCGTCACATATCACTTGAAATTCCCCATCATTGATCTTTTGCCAGATAACTGTATCACCGACAACAGCATTAATATTTAATGGAGAAATACCTTTATTTCCTGCTTCAATAAAAATTGTTTCAGAATGCGTTTTTACAGAAGTAAAAACGCAAACTGAACAAAATAGGAAACTTAATATTATTTTGATTTTCTTTTTCAAAATAAATCAGTTTATTTTATTAACAATAATTTTTTTGTTTCAGAATATGTATTTCCATTATTACCAGAAAAAGTGAGCTGATAGAAATAGATGCCTGAATTCAAATTGCTTCCGTTAAAATCAACTGTGTACAATCCTGAAGCCTTAGAATCATTTACCAAAGTCTGAATTTCCTGTCCAAGGGCATTGAAAATTGTTAGATTTACAAATCCTTTTTCTGCAATATTAAATTTGATAGTTGTTGAAGGGTTAAATGGATTTGGATAATTTTGATAAAGTTCATAACTATCTGAAACTATATTTTCATAATTAGTGATTGAAGTAGCAAAGTCACTCCATGATTTAGATGCCTGTATTCCGTCAATCCTTAATTCAGGAGCTGAAGCTGCTGTACCTTGTCTTAATGCAACTCTGCCAATTGGTCCGTCAGTAGCTGTACCGGTAACCGGTCCTATATTTGGAGTCGAAGGCTCTGTGGAAGGAACACCACTGTTAAAAACATATGCAAACATTTCATCATCTGCAGTACCCGGATTTCTTTTATATTTAATTACAACAAGATAAGTAGTTCCATAATTATACGAATCTGTAGTGTAGAAAATACCACCAGCACCTTCTGTTGATTTGCTAAGTCCGAACTGATACTGACCCGCTACATCTTTAGCATAAAATCTTGCAGTGTAAAGTGTTGTACTGGTAGGCGGAAGGAAAGCCTCAAAATAACCGGCAGTAGCCTGTGCTGAAGTTAAATTAATCATAAAAGAAACATACAGATCTCCTGTTGAATCTACAGAACTAAAATCTGTATATGCGTCTTGTCCGCTTGTAGTCAGTGTTGTTGCATTACCAATGTTTGATAATCTATATCCGGAATATACCAGACCGGGACTGGTTACAGATAAGAAATTTGTAGATCCTCCACTGAATGAAACCCAGCCATGAGCACCTAAAGAATCACCAACAGGATAATCAAAATTTTCTGTCAGTAAAATAGAACCACTGCCGGATGAAGCTGTAATCGTTCCTCCCATATCAGGAGCATGTGGCTGGCATTTATATACATAATTTCCTGCTACAGTTACAGGATACATAAAGACAGTATTACCGCTGTTCATTGGTGAATCCCAAGCTGCTGCTCCAATTGGCAGAGAAGTACCAGGGAATACCCCGTTACATGTAGTTGTGTGAGAGCCGTTTAGCCATTGCCATTTTATAGTATCACCAACACTTACATTTAAATTAGGAGGTGTGAACATGTTGCTTTCGACTGTAACAGTATGGGTCGTACTTTTTAAATTACTGTTCGCAATAAAGAGCATCAGTATAAATAGTACTGACATTGGGAATACTTTGTAATTACTTTTCATTTTTTTATTGGGTTAATTTTTTAAATTATTTTTTGATTTGATAAAAATTTTAAATAAAATTGCTATATCCATTTTGAAAAAATAAAATTGAGATAATAATAAGGTGTAATAAAGAAAAGTATTTATAAGAACAGATTAAATCAGAATTAATTAAATTTGAATATAGGACTGAATATTTATATAAAATATTCTTTGTCATATTAAGGAAAATAAAACAAATTACCAATTCATTTTTTTGTATTCGAAAAAAACTTCATATAACTAAAGAATATTTATTTAATAAGTATCATTCGTTTAGTATCTGTGTAATCCCCTGCCTCAAGTCTGTAAAAATAAACTCCTCCCGGTAAATTTTCACCTTCGAATTTTACAGAATATGATCCCGCTTTCTGAATTGTTTTTACAAGCTGATCTACTTCTTTCCCAAGGTTATCATATATCCTTAAAGAAACATTTTTCTCAGCTGTTAACTGATAACGAATTATAGTTTCAGGATTAAATGGATTCGGATAATTCTGCTCTAGTTTAAAAGCATTGGGAATATTAATACTGACTAACTGATCCAGATCGAAATAAGTAAAATTTCCGTTGAAATCCAGTTGTTTAAGTCTGTATTTATATGAACCGGTATTGAGATATTTGTCTGTAAAAGAATAATTTTTCATTTCACTTATAGTTCCGGCTCCCTGAAGAAAACCAATCTTTTTAAATGACTGATCTTTTAAATCCCTTCTTTCAACTTCAAAACCAGAATTATTTAATTCATTGGATGTACTCCATTTAAGCTCTGCATTATTATCATTAATCTCAGCAATAAAAGAAGCCAGTTCCACAGGTAATGGATTATTAAGCGAATCTATTGAATGGTTTGAAGGATCTGTAATTTCTGTAAAGACAGAATTTTCAAAGGAATAAATTTTTGTATAAGGATTTTCCGGACCGTTTCTCCATCTTAAAGAAAAATACTGCACATCAAATGAACCTGAGTTAGTCATTAGTTTCATCCTTACTAATTTAGTACCGGTAAGAAGATTACTGATAACATATCCCTGGCCTGGTGAAGGAATGACATTGGTAGAAAGTCTTAGCTGCATTTCACCTCCTGTTGTATAAACAAGCGGGTTTCTGGGCTGCAGATGTAAAGGAAGATCTGAATCAACAATGGAATAGATCAATGCTCCACCATTACTGATATTTAAATTGAAATCAAAAAAATACTGTCCTCCTGCATATTCAAAAGTTGAATTTGAACTATTAGTATGAATAATAACTAAATCAAACTCAAGAGAATTTGCACCTGTCTGAACAGCATTTCCGGCTTTCAGAATATATTCAGGATTTACACTGTAAGAAATTTCTGTAAAGAATAAACATAAAATTAATGTTAGAATATTTTTCATGCAAGTCCTCTCATTCAAATTAAAAAGAGTGAGAATTAAATTATTCTCACTCTTTATATAAATTTAGAATTTAAAAATATTTATTTAAGGAGTAATCACACTAACGAAATTACCTGCGTTATTATCTGCAATTGTTGCATCGCCTAAATCTACGACATCATCACCGGTAAGATCTGTATTCAGATAACCACCTGCAAAATTAAATGCATCATTATCTATGTTAGAACCGTCTGTCAGATCAACTACATCATCCTGATTCACATCTCCATTGTATGTATTATAAGTAGTTCCTATAAGTATCTGATTACTGCCAAAAGCTTTTGAAGCTGCTGTAGTAAAATCATAACTTCCGCCTGAACTTGTAAACGGTTCACCACCTGATTTAGACCAGGTAGATATTCCATTTCTGTAAACAGGACTTTTTCTGTATTTTACTTCAAAATAGTATGTTCCGTTTGGTGCAAAATTAAAAGCATAATTTCCTGTCAAAGTTGCAGAATTTATTATGGAAGTAGCAGAATCTATAACCATATATGGTGAAGTATTATTACGTACATATATATTAGTAGTATCACTGATATTAAGTGTGCTTCCATTAAAAAGTCCCTGTATTCCAAGTTTGAAGCTCCAGATAGATGGCTTCCAAGACTGAGTTACTCTGATTCCGTCAACTACTGCTCCTGGAGTTATAGCATTGCCTGAAAGTCCCTGTCTTAAAGCAATTCTTCCTAAATTATTAACATCAGTCTGAGTTGTTGTGATTGGACCTACATTTGGAGCAGGTTCAGTATTAGGTAAAGCAGAATTGAAAACAAATAAACTTACTTCGTCATCGGTTGTTGTACCGGTATTAAATTTATATTTCACTACTACTACATAAGTAACACCTTTGGAATAAACTGAATCTGAATAAACTTCAGGAATTGATATGTTAGTTGAACTTTTGCTGATACCAAAAGCAATATTTCCGTTTGATGCTGTTTTAGCATATACTCTGCCATAATAGTTTGATGTAGAAGTAGAAGGCAGATAAGATACAAAATAATTGCCTAATGATGTTGCAGTATCAATTCTTACCATAAAGGAAGTATAAACACTTCCAGAAGTAATATCTGAACTGAATGATCTGTAAGCATCCTGAGCTGACAAATTAGTAAGAGTTAATGTTGTAGCAAATCCAACTCCTGAACCCGGATAACTTGGAAATGTAAGTCCTGGGCTTGTCACTAAAAGACCAAATCCGGCTCCGGAAAATGGGACCCAATTATGCTGCTGGAGTGAATCACCAAGCGGATAATCGAAATTTTCAACTACCAACTGTGAATTTGAAACAGATGATATGAAAACAAAACAGAAAAGTAAAATAATTTTTTTCATTGAGGTTAATTATTTGGTTTATAAAATAAGTTATATTGTTGTTTAAATTTTGTTTGGATTTATATACAACTTATAATTTATATGTTAATAAATCAATAATAGAAATAATAATTTATTGTAAATTTTTGCAATAAAATTATTTACTTTTAAGATATTTCAATTTAATGCAAAATATGACAGGGATTTTAAAAAAAATAAAAATTTATTGTTCTATATTAATTTATTTTTATAAACTGTTAAAATTCAAAATACAGGTAAATTTTATTTTGCTTTGTCAGTATAGGTTTATATTTGTAATTTGAAATTCATAATTTGAAACTAAAAAAAAGCCGAAGGATTCTTCATCCGACGGCTTTTTAATTTTAAATCTTAAATATTAAATATTAAATAATTAAAAGTAATTTTAACTACTAACTACTAACTACTAACTATTAACTATTAACTATTAACTTATTTTACAAGCATCATTTTCTTAACTGCTGAGAAATTATCAGCTCTTAGTTCATAAAAATAAATACCACTTGTTAAGTTTGCAGCA
>DAORRV010000020.1:0-12808 GCA_035443185.1 Ignavibacteria bacterium
AAAGTGTCTCAAAACATAATTTTAATTAATACCACAAAGACACAAAGACACAAAGCATTCTTTTTTTAAAGTTTTTTTCTTTGAGCCTTTGTGACTTAATGGTAAAAATAGTGTTTTGAGACAGCCTCTTCCAAAGGGGGATCGTTCAAAAAAAACAGTAGAAAATACAAATATCTAAGTTTACTGATAAACGTTTTGGACGGATGTGGATTTTTATACTTTACCAATTTTTTATAAGAGTTAATTTTTAAATTTGTAATTTTCAGCAGTTAAAATATTAAAAAAATACATATGACTTTTATTGTGATATTATTTAATTTGCAGTATGCTAATTCCACCCGAAAAAATTTCAGAGATTGCTCAGGCTAATGACATAATAGACGTGATCTCAGGATATATACAGGTAAAAAAACGCGGTAAATCCTTTCTTGCATTGTGTCCGTTTCATGCTGACAAAACCCCGTCCCTTCATATATCTCAGCAGAAGCAGGTCTATCATTGCTTTTCCTGTAAGGCAGGCGGGAATGTATTTTCTTTTATTGTAAATTACGAACACGTTACTTTTATAGACGCCGTAAAAAAACTTGCTGAAAGAGCAGGAATAACTCTGGCGTATGAATCTCAGAGTCCGGACAAAAGCAGTGAGATATCTAAGCTTTATGAGATCAATAAAGCAGCGGCTGTTTATTTCAGAGATAATATCAGAAAATTAAAAAGCAGTGAAAAAGAGCTTGTCGATGAATACCTGAAATCCAGAGACCTCGATAAAAAGACAATTGATAAATTTGGGATCGGGTATTCATATAAGGAATGGGACGGACTGCTTCATCATTTTGAGGAGGATGAAGTTTTTTCAAAAGATGAAATTGAAAGCTCCGGTCTTATCTTAAAAAAAGAAGGTGTGAAAACTTCTTATTATGACCGGTTCAGGGGAAGGCTGATGTTTCCGATTTTTAATGACTATGATAAAATAGTCGGATTTGGTGGAAGGAAATTATACGAAGATGATCCCGGCGGTAAGTATATAAATTCACCTGAGACAAAAGTTTACAGTAAGAGCAGAATACTTTACGGATTAAATTTTGCAAAAGAAAAAATAAGATATTATGACTCCGTAATATTGGTAGAAGGTTATATGGATCTGATAGCACTGCATAAAAGTGGTTTTGAGAATGTCGTTGCATCGAGCGGAACAGCTTTGACCGAAGATCAGACCAGACTTCTGGCAAGATATACAAAAAATGTTTATATACTTTTTGATTCTGATACGGCCGGTATCAAAGCTGCAAAAAGAGGTATTGAGATTTTACTGGAAAACGGATTTGACATCAGTATTATTTCATTGCCATTTGGAGAAGACCCTGACAGTTTTATAAAGAGTAATGGTAAAAAAGAATTTGAAAAAAGGATATCCGAAAAACAATCATTTATAAATTTCATTGGTGATTTTTATTATAATGAAAATAAGCTTAATACAGTCGAAGAGAAAACGGTTTTTGTAAAGGAGATGATCAGTTATATTTCAAAGATTCCTGATAACATAAAAAGACCGCTTTTTATAAAAGAAATTTCTTCCAGGTACAAACTCAGTGAAAATCTGTTAACAGATGAAATGAATAAAATTTTAACTGCATACAGAAAAGCTCCATTTCAGGGATCATCAGTAGTCTTACCCGTAAAGAATGCAGTAAAATCTGAAAGTAATGGAAATCAAACAGACAGCTTTGAATTTGAATTGATCGAATTATTCATCCATGGAAATGCTGAAGCTATAGAATATCTTGAAAGTAACATTCATACTGAGTATATAAAAAATAAAAAAATATTAAGAATTACCGAGGTGATACTTGATGCTCTTATCAATCACGGATTATTGGATATTGCTGCTGTAATTAATGAACTTGATGATGAAGAAGATAAACAACTCTTGACCAGGGTAGGAAACAGAGAGTATGAAGCAAGTATAATTTCAAAACCCGGAAACGACAGCCTTTTAAATCATACTGCCAATCCGGTTTATACTATTAAAAATGCTAAAGATATTATAAGAAGGTTTCGCATAAGAGAGCTTGAGACAAAAAGAATGGAGATCCGATCAAACCCCGATAAGTTAATTGAAATATTTGAGATCACAAAAGAAATAAATGAACTGACGAATAAAGTCAAATAATTAATCAGTAACAGGTTCATTTTTTTAAAATATTTTACCCTAAAAATGTACACAATAGAACCAATCGGATATGTATCCAACAGCAGAACAACGGTTACAGATGATAACTGGGGAAGTATAATTTCCAAAATAAAGATCAGTCATAAATTATCTGAAAAATGTCTTAAAGGTATTGATCAATATTCCCATCTGGAAATAATTTTTTATTTTCATCTTGCAGATCCTTCAAAGATTAATATCTCTTCATCGCATCCAAGAGAAAACCCTGGTTTTCCTGAAGTCGGAATTTTTGCTCAAAGAAAAAAATTACGTCCTAATTTGCTTGGTTCGACAATAGTAAAACTATTAAGCTTTGAGAAAGATACTTTGGAAGTTTCAGGGCTTGATGCAGTAGATGGAACTCCTGTTATAGATATTAAACCTGTATTAGAAGAATTTCTGCCGGCTGAAAAAGTCATTCAGCCTGAATGGACACATATTTTAATGAAAGAATACTGGAAAAAATAATTTGAAAATATAGAAATTTGTAATATATTTTTAAGATATTAATGATTAGTTTTGAACTATAAAATTTATTGATGCCACAACTAAAAAGAAGAGAAGTAAGAATTAAAGTAATGCAGGTTCTTTACGCACATGAAATATCAAAAGAGCCAATAAGTAAAATAAAAAAAGATCTTATGCCTGAAGTTGTCGGAGAGGATAATGTTACGTTTTCCGACTCTTTGATCAAACACGTTCTTGAAAATGAAAAACTGCTTGATGAATATATCTTGGGCAAAGTCCTGAACTGGGAGCTTGAACGTATGGCATTAGTTGACAGGATAGTTATGAGAATGGGAATTTCTGAACTTCTGTTCTTTCCTGATATTCCTCCTAAGGTTTCCATTAATGAAGCAATTGATATCTCAAAAGATTTTTGTACTCGAAGCAGCGGAAGATTTGTGAATGGAGTTTTGGATGCAATTCATGATGATCTGAAAAGAGATAATAAGCTTGTAAAGACCGGTAGAGGTTTGGTTACCACTGAAGGTAAAAACAAAAAAAACAATAAAAAATCAGATAGCAAAAGAGAAAAGATAGATCCGGAAAAGAAGGACTATATGAAAAAGAAAAACGCTAAGCCACACATTAAAAATACAAATTAATTTAAGTTTAGTTGTTAATTTCAAAATAAATTATTTTTGAAGAATAAATCTCAGGTCTTAGTCTGGTCACTTTTTGATTTTGGTAATTCTTCTTATGCTGTAATAATAGTAGCTTTTGTATTTGCTGTATTCTTTAAAGAGGTCGTTGTTTCCGGTGAAAGTATCGGTGATCTTTACTGGTCAATAGGTATTAATATCTCAATGATCATCTCTGCAGTTTTAAATCCGGTATTCGGTGCTATTGCCGATTACTCCAGCAACAAAAAGAAATTCCTTTTCGCATTTACCATACTCTGTGTCATTTCTACTTCTTTAATGTATTTTACCGGTGAAGGTACAATCTTCTTTGCACTCGTGTTATTTATTCTTTCCAATATAGGTTTTCAAACAGGACTTACGTTTTACGATGCATTTATTTCCGAGATCTCCGAACCAAAAGATTACAACAAAGTATCCGGTTACGGTTATGCTACAGGTTATGTAGGCTCTGTAATCTCTGTACTGCTTGTATTCCCTTTTAAAGACGACCCAAATATTCTATTCGTTATCTGCGCAGGATTCTTTCTGATCTTTTCAATGCCGTTATTCCTTTTCCTAAAAGAAGAGAAAAAAAGTAATGGCCCTGTAAAAATAAATTATATAGCTTATGGATTTAATAAAGTTTTTAATACACTTAAGAATCTAAATAATTTCAAAGATCTTAAAAACTTTCTCATTTCATTTTTTTTCTATATTGATGCTGTAAATACGATTATATTTTTTTCAGGAATCTATGCAAGTTCTACACTGGGATTTTCGATTACCGAACTTGCAATCTTTTTTCTGATCGTTCAGATAACGGCTATGATCGGTTCATATCTGTTTGTACTGATAGGTGACAAAATGGGAATAATAAAATCATTAAATATAAATCTGATATTCTGGACTCTCCTGACAATCGCTGTATTTGTTACAAATGATAAGAATTCATTTTTTATTATTGGAGGATTTGCCGGATTATTTCTTGGTTCTACTCAAAGTCTATCCAGGGCATTGATGACATATCTTACACCACTGGATATGAAAACTGAGTTTTTCGGGTTTTATGCTTTGATGGATAAAACATCTACCTTGATTGGTCCTCTGACTTTCGGACTCGTTTCATGGATATCCGGTTCACAAAAACTTGCAATTCTTTCGGTCGGACTTTTTATCATAATAGGAATGTTCCTCTTAAAAAAAGTTAAAGTAAAGGAGATTTTAAAATGACAACAGATAGTGATGTAACAATTACCCCAAACAAAGAATTTGATCATCTAATAAAATTAATGGATGATGAAGATGTCAATATTTATAAGAGTGTAAAAGACAGGTTCCTTTCTTATGGGATTTTGTCTGAAGATTTTCTGAAAGGATATTTAAACGATGAAAATTTACTTATAAAGAAAAGAGCAAATGAAATAATCTCAATTCTGAATTTTACCAACCTTGAATATCAGTTCAACAAACTTAAGCATTCTCAGAGTAAGCAGTATCTCGAGAAAAGTATTTTCTTAATTGCTTCTTATGGATATCCTTTAGTGGATATGAAGAAATATGAAAAAATTACGGATGAATATGTCTCAGAAATCAAACAAAGAGTGATCAATAAATTTCGAAAAGTTGAACCTGATTATCCTCTTGACCTTCTTGAAACAATTAATGAGTATTTGTTTGGTGAATTAAAATTTAAAGGTAACAAAGAAAATTTTTACGATCCTGACAACAGTTTTATAAATAAAGTGATTGATAATAAAACAGGAATACCGATAACTCTATCTGTAATTTATCTCATCGTTGCCAAAAAGCTGAACTTACCCATTTATGGAATTAATATGCCGGGTCACTTTCTTCTGAAGTATGAAAATAAGAATGCTGAATATTATATTGATCCTTTTAATGAAGGAATAATTATTTCAGGATCTGAAGCAGAAAGGTTTGCAAAAAATATTGGAATACAGAAATCAGATTTTGATCAGATCCCGTATTTAAATAAATCTACCGATAATGAGATCCTCTTAAGAATTCTTAGAAACTTACTGGAAATTTACAGAGAAAATAAAGAAGAGCTTAAAGTTTCTCAAATTGAAAAACTTATGAATATTTTAGTAATCTGATATGCGCTTAGTAAATAATAAAGATCTTAAAAAGAGAAGTATGATCCTGATTAATAAATTAAAAAAGATTTTACTTTTCTTTTTTATTTCTGTCAATATTCTATATGCTCAAAATGAATTTGAGATTGTCGAAAGTACACCCGTCGAAACAGTATATGAAAATTCAACTCTTGCTAAAACTCCGGATGTCTGGAAAAAAATGATCGATGATGCATCAGTGTCTGTCGATATTGAAACTTTTTATTTTGCTGATGAAACAAATGAACCGCTGGAAATAATAATGGGATCTCTCAAAAATGCTGCAGAGAGAGGAGTCCGTATCAGGATCATTGTTGATTCTTCCTTTTATTCACGAAATGATAAATCAGTAGATAAGCTTGAAGGAATTAATAACATCACAATTAAGAAGATCCCGTTTGGAAATCTTGGCGGAGGTGTTATGCATGCAAAGTTTTTTATTGTAGATAACGAAAACATTTTTCTTGGAAGTCAGAATTTTGACTGGAGAGCTCTTAAACATATTCATGAGATTGGTCTGCGTGTAAAGGATAAAAATCTTGCTCAGACTTTTACGGAATTGTTTGAAACAGACTGGAATCTCTGTGATGGAAATATTTCCGTACTTGTAAATCAAAGACCAGTTGCTATCGTGAATTCTGAAAAACCTGTGACAATAAAATCTGAAAAATATGGTGAAATAATTTTGTATCCGGCTTTCAGCCCGCCTGATTATAATATATCAGGAGTAAGTAATGAAGAAGATGAACTTATTAATATTATTTCGGCTGCAAAGGAAAATCTTTTGATTCAGATATATTCTTTCTCAGATAAAGACAGATATGATACAGTCCAATTTGATAGAATTGCAAATTCATTAAAAGAAGCTGCCGGCAGAAATGTACAGATAAAAATGATATTACCCGACTGGGAGATCGGAGGCAGTTCTCAGGATTTTATAAAAGAATTTTCACAGATTAAAAATATTGAAGTAAAAATAGTTTCAATTCCTCTTTACAGTGAAGGATTTATTCCGTTTGCAAGAGTCGATCATTCCAAATATATGATCTCAGATAATGATGTTTCCTGGATCAGTACTTCTAACTGGGAATCGGGATATTTTCGTCACTCAAGAAATGTGTCCATTATAATAAAAAACAAACTTGTAAATAATGATCTGAGAAATGTATTTGAAATGGGTTGGAGAAGTCCTTATGCAAATGAAATTGAGATAAACAAAAATTACGAACCCGTAAAAAGGAATTAAGTTTATTAATTTATTTTGTTAAATTTACTGAAAAATTTTCCATTTTGAATTATTTGTTTTTTATTAAAATCAAAAAATTAATTTTTAAATGAATATTGATTTTAACTTAAACCGAAAGTTGTTTGAAAATTCAGATTTCGGTCCGAAGCCTGGTACAGTAGAAGAACAGATCCTGTTTGAAAAGATACAGGAAGGACTTGCATATCAGTATGAAAATATATTCCCTGATAAGTACGCTCCAAGAACAGTTGTAATTATACCTTCATTATCTCTGGACATGGAGATACTTTCAAAGATAAAAGGATCGATACATTATGAAGAGCGTTTGCTTTGTCTTCTGATGCTTTTACGTATGCCGATGACAAAAATAATCTATGTATCAAGTATGCCACTATCGGAAGTTATAATTGATTATTATCTTCATTTGCTTCAGGGGATCACAGGCAGTCATGCCAGAAAGCGTCTTACAATGTTCAGTTGTTATGATCTTTCCCGAAAACCACTTACTGAAAAGATCCTGGAGCGTCCAAGATTAATTGAAAGAATAAAAAGTCTTTTAACTGATAAAGCTTCTACTCATCTGACATGTTATAATATAACACCATTGGAAAAGTCTCTTGCTGTAAAACTGGAGATACCATTATTTGGTACTGATCCTTCAATGTTTTATGAAGGTTCAAAATCCGGTGCACGAAAAACTTTTAGATTATGCGGTATAGAAATGCCGGATGGAGATGAAGATCTAAAATCGAAAGAGGAAATTGTCCGTTCACTTGCCCGTCTTAAAAGAAAAGATCCGGGTCTGAGAAAAGCAGTTATTAAAATGAATGACGGATTCAGCGGAGATGGAAATGCAATTTACAGATATCCTGATCTCGAAATAGATGAGTTTCTTGAAACAAAAATATTTGATACACTTTATCAATATACAAGACCTGTTTCACATGATGTAAGCCTTGATCTGTTTTTTGAGAAGTTTATTGAAATGGAAGGTATTGTTGAAGAATTTTTGGAAGGTGAAATTAAAGTTTCTCCTTCTGTGCAATGTGTAATTGGTGCATCAGATAAAATCAGAATTGACAGTACTCACGACCAGCTTCTTGGTGGTGATGATGGTCAGATTTTTCTTGGAGCAATTTTTCCTGCTGACAAGGAATATGCATCAGAGCTGGGAGTGATAGGGAAAAAGGTAGCGGATCTGCTTTCGAAAAAAGGTGTTCTTGGAAGGTTTGCAGTTGACTTTATTTCAGTAAAACAGGATGACGGAAAATGGATACATTATGCAATTGAAATAAACCTGCGAAAAGGCGGTACTACACATCCTTTCATGATGATCGAATATCTGACATATGGAAAATATAATTCTGAAGAAGGAGTTTATATTACTGCAAGCGGAAACCCGCGTTACTATTTTGCTTCAGACAATGTACAGAGTGATAATTATATTGGCATTACACCAAGTGAACTCATTGATATAGCGATGTTTCACGGACTAATGTATGACGGAGCTACTCAGGAAGGCGTTGTATTTCATCTGATCGGGGCATTATCTGAATTTGGAAAACTTGGAGTTGTTTGTATTGGCAGCTCTCCGGAAAGGGCAAATGAATTTTATGATAAAACGATCAGTATATTGGATCTGGAATGCAGTGATAAAAATGAATAAATATAATTCCTAAAAATTATACATCAGCTTTTATCTGATTTAATAAAAAAGCCGGAATAAAAATATATCCGGCTTTTTTAAATTTTAAAATCAAACAGATCAGGGCTTTATAACAGTTACAAAATTATAAGCATTATTATCAGTAAGCTGTGAATCTGTCAGATCAACAAAGTTATCACCATTAATATCCAGTATAGAGTATCCTGAAATGAAATTAAATATACCATTATCTACCAGAGTCAGATCGGCAATATCTATGATTCCATTCTGATTAACATCGCCGCTGTAAATACAATACAGGATCCCCTTTTTCTCCAGATTATTTCCAAAAGCTTTTGTACTGTCATCGGTAAAATCATAACTTACCTGACTTCCTCTTTTTAAAGAGTCACCACCTGATCTGCTCCAGGTCTCAAGACCATTTTTATATTTTATTACTGTATAATATTTGCCTGAAGTTGCATTGATAAAATTACAAACTCCTGTAAAAGAAATCGAATCTATTATAGTTCTGGTGGAATCTACAATATTGTATGGAGAAGTAATGGAATTTTGAAATACCCTGAGAGTATCTCTGGCTCTTAATTGATTACTCGTTTGATTATAAAGTCCGCTAATTGCAGCTTTGAGATTTAATGCTGCAACTGAACCTGAATCAATAAGCAATGTTCCGCCGGATGAGATGTTGGTTACTGAATCTTCAATAAAAGCATAAACAGCAGTAGTATTAGAATCCGTTGGATTACTTATCCACTTAAGTTTCAAAGGAATATTCAAAAAATCAGGTACAGATGTTGTTACTTTCATTCTTACAATTCGGGTTCCTTCTATATTGGGTGAAATTATAGGACCTTGTCCTGCAATTAAATTAGGATTTCTGTCCAGAATTAGTTTGTTCCCTACCACTCTTGGATTTACGGGAAGTGCATCCGGATTTGTGAAATCTGAAGTGTTTGGAACGATCTCATAAGTAAGTGGTCCGAACAATCTGATGAGCCAGTTAAATGAAAGAGTATACTGTCCTGCAGCATATTCAAAAGGACCTGATTCAAGTAAATTTGTGTGTGATATAACAAGATCAAAATAATAAATATTTGGATCTATTAATGGGTTGGAACTGCTGATCAGGTCTTTTGCTCTGAGTTCGTAAAGAGGATTTACTAATCTGGAATCCTGACTAGAACTCTTTTTCCCATTTTCAGTTATCACTTCAGAAATTGTAATATTATTAAAACTTAAAAATAATATCACCAACAAAGCGAATTTTAAAAAATATTTCATTGTCATTTAATTGAAATTTTTAAAAGGGGGTTAAGATTTATATTCTGTTATAAAAAAATAATATTAGCAAAATATGTTTAATAAATTCTATATGCAATAAATTTATTATATCTGATTCATCTTTTCGGGAAATCAAATTAAGCTAAATATATTAAGTTATTTAATGAAATTTTATAATTAATTTACACATTTACATTATCTTTGCATTTTACTTGATAGTAACCTGAAATTGAGGGTCAGATTTAATTTTAATTTTTTACTTATTTAAATGGATAAAATACCGTCAGGTACGGTTACTTTTCTTTTCACTGATATTCAGGGCAGTACCAAGCTGGCTCAGGAGAATCACGACAAATACATTGCATCTCTTGAAAAGCATCATGAAATTTTGTATGAAGTAATTGATTCAAAAGATGGATTTGTTTTTAAGATAGTTGGTGACTCATTTTGCTGTGCTTTTGAAAGTCCTGTAAATGCAGTCAGGGCAGCAATAAAAACACAGATCAAATTAAAAGAAAATGAATGGGACGGTTCTGAAATTAAAGTAAGAATGGGTATTCACATCGGAGAGGCTGAATTTATTAAAGATGACTACGCAGGTTATGTTACCCTCAGCAGATCTCAGAGAATAATGTCAATTGCTTACGGTGGTCAGATTATTGTATCACAGATAGTCTTTGATACATTGAAAGACCTGAATTTAAAAGACTTTTCGTTTAAGGATTTTGGTATAAGAAAACTAAAAGATATTATTGTACCTGAGCATTTATATCAGATCGTTGCAGAAGGTCTCGAAGATGATTTTCCTCCTCTCAAGACAGAAGATGCAAGACGTAACAATTTACCTGTTTCTGTTTCAAAATTCATTGGCCGTAAAAAAGAGATTGAAGAAATTAAAGAGTTATTTGCAAATATCAGAATGCTTTCTCTTATTGGATCGGGAGGAACAGGTAAGACCAGATTAGCTGTAGAAATTTTAGGGGGTGTCCTTGACGAGTTTGAAAACGGAGTTTGGCTGATTGAATTTTCGCCGGTTACAGATCCCGAACTTATTGTCAGTGAAATTACTACAGTGCTGAATGTAAAGGAAGAACCGGGAAAAAAATTATTGGAAACTTTGAAAGAATATTTAAAGGGAAAACACATTATTCTCTTATTTGACAATTGTGAACACCTTCTTGATAAATGCAGTAGTATCGCTATGGAATTGCTTTCTACATGTCCCAAGCTAAAAATTATTTCTACAAGCAGAATGTCATTCAATATACCCGGAGAGACCATTTACAGAATTCCTCCGCTGTCAATTCCTGAAAACATTAAAAATAAAACTTTTAAATCTCTTTCTGAATATGAATCGGTAAAATTCTTTCTTGAAATTGCAAATTCTATTAATTCAAATTTCAATTTAACAGAAGATAATATTTATTACGTTGCGGAGCTTTGTAAAAGACTCGACGGAATTCCACTTGCTATTGAGCTTGCAGCTAAAAGGATCAATGTATTAACTGTGGATAAAATTCTTGACCGTCTTGACAACAGATTTAAACTGTTAACAGGAGGTGGATCTACAGCACTTCCCAGACAAAAGACACTAAAAGCAATGATTGACTGGAGCTATGATCTTCTGGAAGCTGATGAGCAGGAACTGCTGCAAAGGCTTTCTATATTTATGGGTGGCTGGACACTTGAAGCGGCTGAAGAGATCTGCAGTGATGACAAAATTGATATGTATGAAGTATTAGATCTGATGACAAGTCTATATGATAAATCACTAATCACTTTTAAAGAAGTAAAAGGAATTGGAAGATACGGTATTCTTGAGTCAATTAAATACTATGCCCTGGAAAAACTTGACGGCAGAAAAGAAGAATATCAAAAACACCTGAATTATTTTATCGATTTTTCATCGTTAGAAAAACATAAAGCTATGGGTCAGTTTGAATGGCTGAATGTGATGGAAACTGAGATCGATAATATAAGAAGAAATATTCAGTGGGCAATTGAAAATAATTCTGTCGATGCAGTAAAACTGGTATTAAATGTTTATGACTTCTGGCTGAATAAAGGTTATCTGCAGGAAGGATATGAGACATTAATGAAGATCCACAACACTATAAATTTAAATGATAAAAAATTAAAGGCAGATCTGATAAACAGAATCTCAAGATTGTGTTATGAACTGGGAAAATTTGATGACCTTCTTAAATTTTCAAATGAAGCACTTGAGCTGTACCGCGAAATAAATGATAAAGAAGGAATATTAAAATCTTTAAATATTCTTGCTTTGAAATCCTACACTGAGCTTGATAATGCAAGTGCTGTCCAATATAATGAAGAAGCACTTGCATTAAGTAATGAGATAAGCTCAATGGAAAGTAAAGCAGATTCGTTGTATAACTTATCTTTTCCTGTAGGAAATCTCGGCGACTTTGAAAGATCTATTTTATTGAAAGAGGAAGCTCTTGAAATTGCTCGTGAAATTAACAGTGATCATTTAAAAGCTCAGGCACTTTTGAGTTTAAGTGTTACTCATTCTAGGAGAACAGGTGACATAAAAAAGGCATCAGTATGTTCAGATGAAAGTCTAATCATTTCCAGAAGGATTGATGACCGTTATCTTATTTCAGTAAATCTTGTACACCTCGCTGCTTTAAAATTATATTATGAAAATAAAAATTTTGAAGAAGCGGAATATCTTCTTCTGGAGGCTTATGATATGTCAATTGAATGGGGATATAAAATGAATCTCTTTCCGATCAGGATCCACCTAGGATTTTTATATATAGAAACGGAAAGGTATCAACAGGCAATAGATATTTATAGTGAATATATTAGTGAAAGAGAAAAACCCGGAGGAGAGTTTTTTATGCTGGATCTGCTTGCAGGTTTTGGAAGATTGTACTTTAAGAAAAATGAATTCGAAAGATCATTTAAACTTTTTGGCTTTATAGAAAAGCTTTCAAAAGACGACAAGTATAAAGCTATTATCAAAGCACTGGCATTGAACGATGAGGACAGAGAAATAATTTTGAAAAATCTTGGAGAAGAAAAATTCAATCTATGCAGAAAAGAAGGAATGGAAATGACCATTGATGAAGCTTTAGAACTTTGCTTAAAGATCGAATAATATTTTTTTATTTCAAT
>DAORRV010000020.1:12908-21304 GCA_035443185.1 Ignavibacteria bacterium
CTTGAGATTTTTTATACATTATTCCTAATCACAAAATACCGGCAGTCTGTAAATCTTGTGTTTCGGTCAATTCCGGATAAATTATAAATATTTGATTCCAAAAAAAAACCTGCTTATTACTAAGCAGGTTTAGCCCATGTGCCCGGGATCGGAATCGAACCGATACTGACCTTGCAGTCAACAGGATTTTAAGTCCTGCGCGTCTACCAGTTCCGCCACCCGGGCGGTAAATTTTAAGACTTTCAAAATACTATCTTTAGATTTCATTTTCCACTTAAAAATGAATATCATTGAACAATTCTTTTGAATAAAATGATTTATATCAAATGGAAAAGTAAATATTGTTAAATTGTTTTAAATATTAAAAACCGATAAGTTTATTACCAATTTTCATTATCATATATTAATTTATTTTTGAATAAAATTAACTTCAGAACTGGCTTTGGTTATGATGTTCACAGATTTTCAAATGAAAGAAAGCTGATTCTCGGTGGAGTTGAAATTCCTTTTGATAAAGGTCTTGCAGGTCATTCTGATGCTGACGTTCTCCTGCATGCTGTTTGCGATTCTCTACTTGGCGCGGCTGGATTCAAAGACATTGGACATCAGTTCCCGGATACTGATCCTGAATATAAAAACATCTCCAGTATTGTTCTGCTGAAGAGATCATTTGAACTTATCAAAAGTAAAGGATGGGAGATCGCAAATATTGACTGCACGCTTGTACTCGAAAAACCAAAGATTTATAAATACACCGATCAGATGAAAAAGAACATTTCAGATATAATCTTGACAAATGAGATCTCAATTAAAGCAACTACATCTGAAGGTATCGGATTTGTCGGCAGGGAAGAAGGCTGCGTGGCTTATGCAACAGTTCTTTTATATAAATAAATATTATTGTTGGAGATTTTACAAAATATAGATGCTGCATTATTTTATTTTATAAATAACATACTGGCAAATCCCTTCACTGACAGGTTAATGCCGTTCATTACCGAAAGAGATCACTGGTTTATATTTTATGTCCTGATCTGGCTTTACTTGTTTTTTAAAGGAGGAAGAAAAGGAAAAGTATCGGCAATTCTAATACTGCTGCTGATATTACTTGCAGACCAGTTTTCGAATAATATATTGAAATCATATTTTCAGAGAACAAGACCCTGCCATGTCCTGACAGATGTGAATTTACTGATCAACTGTTCCGAGTCATTTTCATTCCCTTCAAATCATGCAGTAAATAATTTTGCAGCTGCTTATCTATTCTCAAATTTTTATCCACGGATGAAAGGCTTTCTCTTCACCGGCGCGGCTTTGGTTGCTTTATCAAGAGTAATGTGCGGAGTGCATTATCCTTTTGATATTATGGCAGGCGCAGTGATTGGAATTTTGTTTGCAATGCTTATAATTTATTTGTGGAATTTATTTAATAAAAAATTCGGGATATTAAAAGATCCTGAAGCATTAACTTAATAATCATGTTGGTCAGAAATAAAGATATACCTGATTCCGGATGGTTGTTTAAAATACTTATACCGCTTGCAGGAGTTTTATTCGGACTATCTTTCCCTCCCGTTGATCTTAGCTTTCTTATATTTTTTTCTTTTGCAATTCAGATATTTATTAACCTCCGATCCAAAAGTTTTAAATCAGTTTTCTTAAGATCATATTTGATATATTTTATAGCTTCTCTGTTCGCAGTTTCCTGGGTAATGTTTAGCGGTATGAGGGAGAATGCTGACAGGTTTTTGATAATCGGTGGATTTTTTATTTTATTGACGTATCCTTTGTTTTTTGTAATGCCGATGCTGGTATATTATAAAATAAAAAGTAGCTTTACTTTCAGATCCGGATTTTTAATTTCTCTTTTACTTTTTCCAGTTATATGGACCGGCTTTGAATATATCTCAACTCTCGGTCAGATAAATTTCCCGTGGCTTTTTGCCGGAAATACAATGACCTATCAGCCGTCGAAAATTCAATATGCCGAGATCACAGGTATATTTGGCGTCTCCTTCTGGGTCTGTTGTATATCTGTACTTCTATATCTTTTATTCCATAACATTTACGAAAAAAAGTTCCGTCCTTTCACAGCCGGTAATATTTCAACCGCATTAATTCTATTACTTATTTATTTCTTTCCGGATTTTTATAATTCAAACTTATCGGATTATAAAAAATTTGATTCGCAATCGGATGAAAAAATTAAGATAGGTATCATCCAGCCGAATGTAGATCCCTGGAAAAAGTGGGGAGGTAAACAAAGCGATCTCATAACCGGATATGTCTCGCAGATAAAGGAATTGAATGATTCTTCATCTGATATAGATCTGTTTATACTACCTGAAACAGCACTTCCTTATTATTATCGTGAAAGATATTTTGAAGATAATCTGCAGATCATAAAGACATTTTGTGACAGTATAAATATTCCGATCCTGATTGGAACACCGGACCTTGAATATTACGAAGATCAGGAAGCCGCGCCTGTAGATGCAAAGATCATGCGTAGTACGGGTAAAAAATATGATACATATAATACCGCAGTTTTATTCGAGCCGGACAGGGAAGTAAATGATTTTCAGAAACACAGGAAGATCAAGCTGGTAATAGGAAGTGAAAGAATGGCATATCAGGAATATCTTCCATTTACAAAAAGTCTGATCGAATGGGGAGTCGGACTGGGAAGCTGGCAGATAGGAAATGATTCGAATATTTTTGTTCTGAATAATCTTAACTCTGAATCCAAATTCAATACTGCTGTCTGCTACGAGTCTGTATATCCTGAATTCTTTGCTGAATTTGTGAACAAAGGTGCAGACTTTTGTGTAATCATCACAAATGACGGCTGGTGGGGAAAATTTTTTGGAACATATCAGCATAATCAGTTTGCAGTGTTCAGAGCAATTGAAAACAGAAGATGGATCGCAAGATGTGCCAATACAGGCATATCTGATTTCATAAGTCCTTATGGTGAACTGTTTCAGGAGACTGCTATAAATGAAAAAGCTGAGATCGTAAGAGAGATAAGTTTAATTAAAGAAAAAACTTTTTATACTCAGCACGGAGATTTTCTTGCAAGGTATTTTCTTTATATTTCATTATTTGTTTTTGCATTAAGCTTTTTTATAAAAAAGAAAAAAAATGAATGATCATCCCCATAGATTTTTTTTGACAGATTTTTTTTCGGGGTTCACAATTTCGTTATGCAGATTTATCAGCTTGTCTGAGATAAGTCTCTTTTCGGGTAATTCATTATTCTCAGTCAATTTGTTTTCATTAATTTTTTCTGAATGAATATCAGCCGGTATAAAATCTTTTATTCCAAATTCATTGTAAATATTTTCTAATCTTGTCTTGTCATAGATCTTTCTGGAAGGTGTAAGGTATTCGTATATCTTATTTATTTTTGAATAAAATTTTTTTGCAGGTTTGAATTCTGTTCTGTCTGTCTTTTCTATTCCATTTAAAGATGCTCTCGGGTTGAATTCACCAAATGATTTTATTTTCACATCTTCTCCTTCTTTTAAAGAATTCGATATATTTTTAAAAATTGAATTCAAAATAGATTCTGCTTCCTGCCTGCTTATTCCGCATTGGATCGATACACCTGAGATCAATTCAGTTCTGTTCATTTCACTGTTCATAAGTCTCAGATATTTTTTTCAAAGTTGATCATAACTGAAGGCGGAATTATATTTACAAAAGATCCGTCACAATAAATTTCAGATCCGATTTTTTGAGTTCTGAAGCTGCCGAAATTTGTAATTGAAACCTTACTCCCTTTTATCAGTGCCTGTGATATAAGCTCAAATGCTGACTCGACTGCCCGTTCACATTTTTTCTTTTTAAGTCCTGTCTCTTCACTGACAATTTTAATAAGTTCTTTTCTATTCATTTTTAAAAATATGTTTAATGTTGTCGATCATTTTTTCAAGATATTCTTTATCAGTTTCATCAAAGTTTGAATATTCACCGCTGTCAATATCAAGAACAGCGACTGTCTCTTTATTTATTATTACAGGTATTACAATCTCGGATTTAGAAAGTGGGTCACAGACTATGTGACCGGGGAAATCATTTACATTATCTACTACGACAGTTTCTTTATTCTCTGCTGCTTTCCCGCATACTCCTTTTCCAAAAGTGATTCGTGTACAGGCAACCCTTCCCTGGAAAGGACCAAGAATAAGTTCATTTTTATTGTTGATACTTTTTAGGTAAAATCCGACCCAGATAAAACTATAGAATGAATATTTTAAAGCCGCACAGATATTCCCAAGATTTGCTGTGAGATTATTTTCACCTTCTATAAGAGAATTTATCTGAGGAATTAATGTCTTATAAATTTCTGATTTGTCAGATGCTGCGGATGTATCAATTGTAAATGCCATATTACTTTTTAAAAATTATTATTGTTTGATCAGTTTCTCAAATTCTTTTTCTTCTAAGACTTTTACTCCAAGCGATCTTGCTTTCTCTAGTTTGCTGCCGGCTTCAGATCCGGCCAGTAAGTAATCAGTTTTTTTACTTACTGATGAACTCACTCTGCCTCCGAGATCTTCTATTATCTTCTGAGCTTCATCGCGTTTATATTTTTCAAGTGTACCTGTCAGCACAAAAGTTTTATTGTTAAAATTTTCATTGGTCACTTCATTACCCGGTTTTTTATCAGTCTCAAATTTTAATCCGGCTTTTCGCAGATTCTCAATGTTCTTAAGATTTTTTTTATCCTTAAAAAATTTTATCACGCTCTCTGCAATCTTTGGACCCACCTCATGAACATGTGTGATCTCTTCCCCTGTAGCTTTGATAAGATTATCAATATTTTGAAAATTCTTTGCCAAGATCTTTGAAGTCCTTTCACCAATGTGCCTGATGCCTAATCCGAAAAGAACTTTATCAAATGGTTTATCTTTTGACTGCTCAACAGCATTCAGAATATTTTCAACGCTCTTTTCTCCAAATCTTTCAAGTTCAAGTATATTCTTTTTATGCTTATACAGAGAATAAATATCAGCATAATTATTAAGTAATCCGTTTTGATTAAATATTTCTATAATGCTAGTTCCGAGACCTTCTATTTCCATAGCATTTCTGTGAACGAAATGTTCTATCCTGCCTAGTATCTGTGCTTCGCAGGTATAATTCGGACAGTAGTAATAAACTTCATCCTCCGGCTTCTCTAATTTGGTTTTACAGACCGGGCAATTTTCAGGTATCTCATACGGCTTTGAATCTTTTTTTCTTTTATCAATGATAACTTCAAGAACTTTTGGAATAACGTCGCCGCCTTTTTCAATTTTTACATAATCACCTTCGCGGATGTCTTTTCTTTTTATCTCATCAAAATTATGAAGTGTCGCTCTTGAAATAGTAGAACCTGCAAGGAAAACAGGCTGCAAATCTGCAACAGGCGTGATTGTTCCTATCCTTCCGACCTGGCAATAAATATTATTAATTTTTGTGACAGCTTCTTTGGCTTTAAATTTATATGCGACTGCCCACCTCGGAGAACGGGAAACACTGCCGAGTATCTCCTGCTGTGAAAGTTTATTTACTTTTACCACTACACCGTCAATTTCGTAATCCAGTTCATCCCGGATCAGCTCTATATTGTCACAGAATTCTTTTACCTCTGCAATATTCTTTGCAGTTTTGGTTTTATTATTTACAGGAAATTTAAGATCTCTTAAAATATCAAGACCTGCTGAATGAGAATCCACTTTTACATTTTCACCATAGAAATAATATGAATAAAAATTCAAAGGTCTTGTAGCAACTATTTTTGTATTTTTTAACTTTAATGTGCCGGCTGCTGTATTACGGGCGTTAGCAAATAATTTCTCATTTTTGAATTCCTGTTCTTCATTTATTTTTATAAAATCATCTTTGGTAATAAAAACTTCACCGCGAACTTCAAAATTTTTTATTGAATCGTTTCTGACAGAAAGTGGAATTGACCTGATAGTCTTAATATTCTGAGTTGCATCATCTCCTTTGATTCCGTCACCGCGTGTTGCTGCAGTTGTTAAAAAGCCATTTTCGTAAATTAGTGAAATAGCAATTCCGTCAAATTTTAGTTCGCAAATATATTCGTAATTTTTAGTTTCTAATAAGTTCTGAATTCTTTTGTCAAATTCCAAGAGCTCTTCAAAATTATATGAATTTGAAAGAGAGAGCATTGGGATTCTATGTACTACAGTTTTAAAATTTGCAGCGGGTTTTCCGGAAACTCTTTGAGTAGGTGAGTCAGAAGTAATAAGGTCGGGATATTCTGTTTCCAGTTCAGACAACTCCTTGTACATTTTATCATATGCAAAATCATCAATATCCGGATCTGCAAGAGTATAATATTTATGATCTGCTTCCTCAATTTTTTTCCTGAGAGAATTAATTTTTTTTATAATTTCAGGTGATGGAGACATATAAATAATTTTCGTTAATTCTTTTTATTTAGATGAAGGTTTTACAAATCCGTCTTTTGTTATCTTGACTTTGCTTACTGCAGTTTTTTCAAACTCTAGAGGATTCTCATCCACTGATATATTTAAACTGTTTGTATTAGAAGTCGAAATATGAAATGATCCTGCAGCTTTAAAAACTTTTACATCTTTTGGATCAAGAGAAATTTTTTCGGGTTTTGAATAATTACTGGAATCTGTTACAATATAGAAAACGCTCTCACTTAATGCGGTTACTTTTAATGTGATGGAATCTCCTGGAGCTAATGATTCTTCAGTTGCTTTTTTTATTGAATCCTGAATTTCTTCTTCAGTTTTTTTCCCAAGAAGTTTCTTTTCCTGTTCCTGAATTACTTCATCAAAATTTTGTCTTATGATCTCAGGGTTGTCACTTTTTCCTTCAAGGAATAAAATATTAATAAGAGAATAAATACCTGCAAGTATCAGCAGAATAAATAGAGTCATCAATATGTTCCGGAATATTCTTGATTTCAGAAATGCGAATGAAAACGATTTTTTTTGAGGCATTCTTGAATACTGAGAAACTGATCTGTCTTCTACTGATTTTAAAGTTGGCTTTTCCTTTCTTATGCCTGAGGTACCTATGTTTGATTCAGGTTCTGTCCTTATCCTTTTTAATTTCGGTGTTGAAGGAGTTTCTGCTCTTTTAAAAGTTTTTTCATCTTCGTCAGTATTTTCAACATTAAGATCAACTTCAGATAATTTATCTCCGGATGAAATTTTTTCTTCCTTTGAACTGTCCGTTTCATTGTCAATCTCTAATACTATTTTATCATCAGATTTGTCTGATACTTTTTCAATAATCTTTTCTTCTGCAATTTCTTTTTCCGGACGATTGGATTTATACTTACCGCTTCTCGCAAGGTCATAATCAAATAAAACTTCTTCAACATCAAGATCAAGACATGCTATGTATTGTTTTAAAAAAGCTCTTATATAAGCCTGAGGCTGAAAACTGTAATCACCATTTTCAAGATTTTCAAGAGCTGAAAGGTTTATGCGTGTTTGTTGAGATATGGATTTTAATGAAATATTTTTCTCTTCTCGAATTGCTTTTAAATCTTCTGCAAATATTTTTACCATCAATAAGTTTTTTATGCAAGTTATCTGAAATTAAGAAAAATTTAAAGTACATAATAAACACAATGTTCAATGTATAATGTGCAATGAACAATTTTCAAAGTAAATTATAAATAATAGAGAGAGATATTTCTTAGTAGAAAAATCTACTTATTGAAACCTGATTTTTAAAAATCAAATTTATCTACAAGCTGATCGTCTATAAATACTCTTATCTGAAAAGTATCTTTATTCTGAACTTTACCGTCTGCGCCAACCGTAGCAGCAGTATTTCTAAAACCATTCATAACAACCTTCTTACCTTTGTATGTACCGGTCTTTTCAAAATTATCACCTATCAAAGGAAAGGAGTCTGACATTACTGTAGTACCGTTTATTTTGCAAATGAATTCTTCTGTCAAACCGTCTTTTTTTGTAACATCTACTTTCCATCCGTCTCCTCCGTCACCGGGTTTATACATTGAGGACTGAGAAGATGAGCAGCCGGCAATAATTACAAGTAAAGTAAATATGAAAATCTTTTGTACTTTTGAAATCATGTCATTAATAGTTTAATAAATTATAAAAAATTTTGAAAATTTAACTATTAATTTATTAACAAATGATTCCAAATTTAGAGATAAAATAATGGCTGAGCGTTAAGCTGCTGTTGGAGTTCTAAAAAGTTTTATAACCTAATTTGAATTCTGCGATTTTTTTCACAAAAACTTTTTAACCATCATCAACAAACTCCAGCATAATCTATTTATATGACTTATATGATTTCAACTTGAATCAAAAAAAGGTTATAAAAAAAGTCCATCCCGAAAACCGAAATGGACTTTTTGAAAA
>DAORRV010000020.1:21404-44757 GCA_035443185.1 Ignavibacteria bacterium
AAAAAAAGGTTATAAAAAAAGTCCATCCCGAAAACCGAAATGGACTTTTTGAAAAAAGAAAATATTTATTGAACTGAAATTTGATCAAGTAAAATAGCTGTATCATAAATGCTGTCACCTACATCACCTGCATTAAAACTAATTGTAATAATCTGATTTTGAAATGCAGCTACATTGAGAGTAAGTGTCTGCCAGTCAGTCATATAGATTCCGCCCTGATCAAAAACTATTCCGGGAGATACATTTATAAGAGTACCCGGATCAGTTTTAGTCGCACCAAACTGAGCAGCGATCTCGTCTATTGTTTTTCTGAATAGAACAGTTTTAACCCCTGCGGAATTTGTTACTGAGACTTCAAAAAAGTCCTGAAACTGTGAACCGATAAATTCAAGAAATTCTTCTGATAGGAAATTCCACTTTAGTGTTAGATTAGTCTGAGTCGGTGTAATGGAAATACATTGTGAAACAGATCCGCTGGAAGTTGTAAATCCAAGTCCGGTAGAAATTATTCCCATATATGAAGCCTGAGTTGGATTGACAGTGCCGAGTCTTGTGATCACTCTGCCGTCTCCGTCTTTTGTATAACCTTCAAGTGTACCGGTTTCAAAATCTCCGTTAATCAGACTCAAAGAGAATGACATATCATTTGCACCTTTGATCTGAAATACTGCAAATGGAGTTACCGGATCTGTTGCATTGAAAAAAGCCTGTCCTGAATTTAATCCTCTGCTGTATCTTCTTGAAACTGTATCAGCTACTGTTACACAAAATCCGCTGTTCACAACTTTTGTATATCCATAATATGTCTTTGCGCCTTTGCTTTTGAATGCATTTTCAAGATCATTATTCATTGTACCTTCACATGAATTATTCAGAACTACTGTATTTGAAAATGTCCCCGTCAGATTGGATACAAATGTGTGATGTATAGCATAAACAGTAGCACTTGTGCTTACACCTCCGGTTGTAGAAATTACAAGATTGTTTGCTATTGCAAGTCTTCCTGCAGTTAATAAAACTTTATACAGACTTATATAATCAGGAGAAGTAGTATCCACTATTTCAGCAGTATAAAACCATTTACCCTGAACACCGTGAGTAGCCAGTACTATCAATCCGTATTTAGTCATATCCAAAATTGATTTTACAGTTGCATTCTGATTCACAAGTTCAGTAAATTGAAATCCTCTGCACTGACCTGCAGTAAGGTTAGTTACTATTTTTGTTCTTTCATTAAAAGGTGCAAAGGCAGCTTCATATGGTGCAAATATCAAAACGTTTCTGTTGCCGACTGTCATAGGATCGAGATTTACATTATCGGAGTTTGTTCTCGTCATATATTGAGGAACGTTACTGTTCTCTCCAATAGTCTGTCTTTCCGGTGGGATGGATTCATTTCTGGATCTCATTGACCTTAAAGAATCTTCAGGAAAACCTCCTCTGGTCTGAACAGATCCGTTTGCATCCTGTAATGAAAAAGTAAGACAACCTTTAAGACCGGAGACAAAATTGATTTCTAAGCTTGTACTATTTGCATCTCCGCGGTTTACAGTAGTAACACCAAATTGTGATTGTAGGAATGAAACAGTCTCAGTCATTGCAGTATTGTAATTCGCTGTGTTACCGGCAAGTGTAGTAATGAATTTATTCTGTCCTGCAAGTAAAGTAGTATTTACAAGGGTTACTGCGTCATTGCTTAGACTTTCAAAAACAGTTACTGTGTCGGCTGCAGAAGTTCCTGCAAATGAAGTGCCGCTTGCTGATGCATTTGCTGTAGCTGCAAATCTGATCTTGCCTGTAGAGGTTTCAGTAAATGAAATTATACCGCTGAATATTCCGTCTCCCGCAATTTCATCTCCGTTAGTAAGATTACCATTATCCTGTAACATTCCTGATGGAATAGTAAAGTTACCGGATGCGTCAGATTTCATTAATGTAACAAGTGAATCATTAATTGTTATTCCTGATCCGGATGTAAATTTAAAGGTAATGCCTGTAGGTGTGTTGACTCCCATGATATCGGGATTTGCGGTTACTGATCCGATTGAACTTCCAATAGGAGGTGTTGGAGTTACCGGATCTACATTTGAATCTTCACTGCAACCATTTAATATTAAAGATAAAGTTATTGTAAAACAAAAAATAAAAAATTTAATAGTTTTCATCTTAAGTTTGAATTTAGTTTTTAACTGGACCAAATTACAAAATTAATTACTGATTAATGATTCTATAATTTAAACATGAGGCGGAATTTTTTGTATGTAAGTATGGTGACAATTAAATCAATTTAAATGAATTTAGGATCATTGAAATTTTTAATGAGAAAATTTTTATTTTCTATATAAACTAAAAATCAATTTGTAAATTTTATTCATGAAAAATCAATTTAATTCAATTCTTATAATAATTATATTAGACCTATCAAAAATAGATCTTTAAATATTAATCCCGAAAAAAAACTCGACGTATTATTTTTTGCTGCTCATCCAGATGATGCTGAGTTGAATTGCGGTGGTACTATCTTGAATTTTACTTTGACCGGTAAAAAAGTCGGAATTATAGATCTTACAAATGGTGAATTGAGTACCAGAGGAACCGTTGCTTCCCGTAAAAAAGAGACACTTGCAGCTTCCAGACTAATGGGAATTCATGTAAGGGAAAATCTTGGTATCAGTGATGGAAATATTTTATTAAATGAAATTAATAAAAATAAAATTATTACTGTAATCAGAAAATACCGTCCTGAGATAATATTCGCTCCTTATCCATTTGACAGACATCCGGATCATATACATGCAGGTAATCTGATCAAAGACTGTATCTTTTATTCGGGACTGAAAAAAATTATAACGGGTAAATTCAAAGAGTACAGACCCAAAAGAGTTTTCTTTTATAAAAGTGCTTCTGATATGCCGGTAAGTTTTATTATAGACGTGAGTAAAACATTTGCAAAAAAGCTCGAATTACTTAAATGTTATTCGACACAATTCTATGATCCGAAAAGCAAAGAGCCGGAGACATTTATCAGCTCAAAACTTTTTGACAAAGAGATTGAAACACGTGCAAGATATTTTGGCTTTAAGATTGGTGTGGAATTCGGTGAACCTTATTACAGCTATGAGCCGTTGAATATCGCTCCTGATACAATGTTTGAGATTTAAAAGTAGCATCAATAAAATAATATTTAATTAAAAAATAATTTAAAAATATAAATCAAGGAGATTTAAAAATGAATCAGGGTCAAATGCAGGGAATGATGAAACAGATAAAAAAGATGCAGGATAAAATGGATAAGATACAGGAAGAGCTGGAAGGCAAATCCGTTACTGAAGAATCAGGTGGAGGAATGGTAAAAGTGACAGTGAATGGCAAAAACAGAATCACAAAAATTGAAATTGAAAAAGAAATAATCAATCCGGAAGATCCTCAGATGCTTGAAGATCTGATCATTGCTGCTGTAAATAAAGGGCTGGAGAGCTCTCAAAAAATGGCAGATGAAGAAATGTCAAAAGCTACCTCAGGAATGATGCCGAATATTCCCGGAATGAATCTTCCTAAGTTCTAATAAAAGGAATTACTATTTCCACAAGGGCATTAAAGTTTTTCTAAATACCTTTAATATTCCAGTTCGGGTTTAACAAATTTCAGGTATGTGAAAATTTTTGATTTTAGGATTAATGGTTCTATCGTAAAAGAATTTCGTTCAATAAAAAATTTTATAATATTTTAACCAAATGGTAAATATTTCAAATGCTTTGGAAAATCTTGTGGATGAATTTGCAAGACTTCCGCAGATAGGCAGGAAGACTGCAATCCGTCTTGCGATGCATATAACAAGGCAGCCTCGTGAAGACGTGGAAAGATTTTCCAGAGCATTGACGGAGATCAAAGAGAAGCTCAGGTTTTGCAGTGTGTGTTGTAATATTACTGAAGACGAAATTTGTAATATCTGCAGATCAGGCAGCCGTAAAGGAAATATGATCTGTGTGGTCGAAGAGCCGCAGGATGTTTTTGCTATTGAAAAGACTAATGAATTCAAAGGTAAATATCATGTGCTTCACGGGATCATTTCTCCGCTGGACGGTATTGGTCCAAACGATATCCGGATCAAAGAATTGCTGGAAAGACTTGGCAGCAATGTTGACGATAAAGTCGAAGAACTTATTCTTGCACTGAATCCTACAGTGGAAGGTGAAACTACAATCCTTTATCTGAATAAACTTCTGAAACCACTTGAGTTGAAGATCACAAGAATTGCAAGAGGAATTCCTGTCGGATCAGATCTGGAATTTGCAGATGAAGTTACTCTCGCAAGAGCTTTAGAAGGAAGGATCTTAATTTAATTCTATAACTGCAGAGTCCATAAAGCAAATGACTCTTCGGAAATAATGAGGAAGGATCTTAATTTAATAATTAAAATTTAATATTTAAAATTGTCAATGTGGTATAAGGAATGGTTTTCCGATAAATTGTATCTCGATATTTATAGTCACAGGAATGAAGAGGAAGCGGGTCATATGATAGATCTCATTCAGAGAAATATTGATATCATAACAGGTGCTAAAGTATTAGATGTCGCATGCGGTGCCGGAAGACATTCACTTCAGTTGGCGAAGAGGGGATTTCATGTAACCGGATTTGATCTTTCTGAATTTTTGATTAGTGAAGCTAAAAAAGCTCACAAAGAAGCAAAGGAAAATGATCTTAAAGTAAAGTTCCTTATAAGGGATATGAGAAAATTTAATTTTAAAAATTCCTTTGACCTTGCAGTAAATATTTTTACAAGTTTTGGATATTTTGATAATGACGAAGAAAATTTTAGTGTGATAAAAAATATTTCAGATTCACTTAAAAAAGGAGGATACTTTGTTTTTGATTTTATTAATTCAGAATTCATTAAAAATAACATTGTCCCTCTCAGCCGAAATAAGTTTGGCGAAATTAAAGTGATTCAGAAAAGAAGGATCGAGAACGGGTTTATTATAAAAGATATTGAAGTTAAAAAAGATACTGAGGTTAGAAATTTCAAAGAAATTTTGAAGCTGTATAACAGAAAAGAACTGGTAAAATGCTTTGGGGAATTTAACTTTAAAGTAAAAACATTGTTCGGAGATTACTACGGAAATAAATTCGATGAAAAAAAATCAAAACGGCTAATAATAATTGCTAAAAAGACCTGACAAAATACTGATCTTAATCTTTATTCTTTACAGCGGCTGCGGTCTATTCGAGACGAGAAGTGTTGAACCGCCTACAGAAGTCAGATCAACATTCACTCAGCCTACTTCTCCTGACATAGTTCTCGCCAATCTTAATTTTGCCGTTACCGAAAAAAATCTTGATAATTATATGAGATGTCTCGTGGATTCAAATTTTTCAACAAAGAGATTTAAATTTATTCCTGATGCAGTATCACAAACTGCGTATCCTGTTTTTCTTAACTGGAATTTAAGCAGTGAGCGTATTTATTTCAGTAATCTCATTTCTTCCACAGAAGAAAATTCTTCTACAAATCTATTCTTGTCCAATATAAATTTCAATACCGGAATTGATTCAGCAGTTATTGATTCGGACTATATACTTGTATTTAATCACAACAGACAAAATATTGCACAGGTCACAAAAGGAAGATTGAGATTCGTTATGAGTCCGGATGTAAGAAGTCTGTGGTCTATTCATAGCTGGAGTGATTTTATCAATGATAATGGTGATACAACATGGAGTGTGCTTAAAGCAAATATGTTTAACTAAAAAATGAGTCACATAAAATTAAATACTGCATTTAAATATTTTTTCCCGATTGCAATTATCGTTACGCTTATTTCTTTTGCTTCATGCGAAAATATTTTTTCACCTAAGTTAGACCTCAGTACATCAACATCTATAATCACTGATCAGAAAACTGTTGAAGGGGTTTTTCAGAATTTCAAATATGCATATACCTTTGAAGATACAACTGTTTATGGAAATTTACTTGGCGAACAATTCCTGTTTATTTACAGAGATTATAATTCCGGGTTTGATATTTCATGGGACAGAGCGACAGAGATGAGAACTACAAACGGCCTTTTTCAGAATGCTCAAAAGCTCGAAGTAGTCTGGAATAATATAATTTTCGAAGGCGGAGATTCTCTTGTCAGAAATGTTAAGAGAAGTTTTAATCTGACGATTACTTTCAATCCCAGTGACGTAGTCCGACTTAACGGATTTGCTGATATGAATCTAGTAAGACCTTCCACCAATGATGTCTGGAAAATAATCCGCTGGCGGGATGAAACGTTTTAATTGCTGATACTCAATGAATTTTTAAGATCAGAAATGTAAAGTTTTTCATATTCAATTCCTTTGTTTAAAACATATTCAACCAGAATATTCAAAGCATCATCACTAATATCATTTCCAACTACTTTCCTGTATTCTGCAAAAAGGTTTTCATTGTTTGATAAAAAGATCAGACCCGGATCATTCAGAGTTTCATTTATCCTGCCTGATGAATAATTGTAAATATCTTTAAACAATGTGACATAATATCCTGAGTTGTCTTTATCTATTTCATAAGTCTTATAAATTATCTTTACAGGAAATTTATCGCTTTCTTCTAAATTATAAACCAAAGTCTTTTTACTGTCCAGCCATCCGGAGAGATCCTCGGATTTTATTACTTTCTTAATTATGAACTGCTTCATCTCTTCAATATTATCATTGTCATTTCTTACACAACCATGTGATAGATTTCTCATCTTTGAGTAGAGCAGCTTATTGTTGTTGTTCCCATGAAAATACCGAAGGGAATTTTCATCATAATGAACTACAAACAATCCAAGCGGATTTCCTTTACCCGGAGGTGTCGGACTTAAGTGAGCTTTCTTTGGATCGGGATCTTTATAGAACGGATAATTCCGCACACGGTATACTTCAAAATTACCTGTATAAGTTTTGTCTTTCATTGTACCTACTACATTTGGCCAGGTATCTATGTAAATATTTTGACCATTATAAAGCTGATAAATTTTTGACTGAAATTCAGGAATGTTTAGTTCCCAGAAAATTTTAGTAGAGTCGACAAGGAAATTTTCGGGTACATAAAATGAAACTTTGAATTTTTCCTCAGTTTGAATACCGGTAGTTGTGTCGGGATCAGCTATGGAAATAACTGATTTAGTGGAAATTATTTTGTTAAGATCAGATTCAGATATAATTGGAAATTTTTCTTTCATATGGTAAATTATCATATCATCGGAACTGGAAATATCAGTTGTTTCAAAATACATCTTTTCGGAATTAATTTTTCCGCTGATATTTACAGAGTCTTTTAATAAGTTTTCTTCTGCAAATGCATTTGATGAAATGAGTATAGCTATAAGGATAAATAAAAAGCTTTGAAATCTATCCCATGTATTTCTAAATAATATCATTAAAAATTATTCAATTAAGTTTGAAAATAAAATAGTTTAGCAATGTTGCAAATGACACCCAGAGAAAATATGGTAAGAGAAGAAGTCCGGATGCTTTTGATATTTTTAAAAAATTATAAATAGTAACCAGGATCATAATCCATAATAGAAATATTACAATAAGTCCTCCTGAAGTTGACTCCATTCCAAAAAATACTATTGACCATGCAGAATTTAATACCAACTGAATCATGAATATATAAAATGCTTTTTTTACATCCGCATTCTGAAGTCCTTCTTTCCACACTAAAAATAATGAAACTCCCATTAAAGTATATAAAAGAATCCACACAGGACCGAAGATCCAGTTCGGAGGATTAAAACTTGGTTTTGTTAATCCCTCATACCAACCGGGTATTGAATCCATTGTGAAGAAAGTCCCAATAATCCCTGCCATCTGACAAAGAGCAATGCTGATTATGAGTTTAGTGATGTTGGACATTTAAATGTTATGATTAATTTTCCAGATAATTCTGAAGTACCTTTTACTCCTTTAAAAATATTTTGTTCTTAAAAATTCAATTTTGTAAAAAATGTTTCCTGATATTCAGAATCTCAATTTACATTCCCATTTACATTCCCATAGTATGCCATACAGTTTTTAACTCAGTAAATTTTTCAATCTCTTTCAGATTCTCATTGTCTTTGTCACTATACCAGTCATGATTTTCAGGAATTGAAGAAAATCTCTTTACGTTATTTGCGCAAAGTTCCTGTATGGTTTTTTTGTCTGATCTGATTCCTGTACAAAGATCAATAGCATTTACATCAAAATGTCCGGCGAGATGAGAATTCAATTCACTTTTTAAACCTGTGAGAATATTTATCACTCCAGACGGAAAATCACTGGTAGCAATTACTTCTGCCACAGATAATGCCGGAAGTGGTGAAGATTCATTTGCAATGATCACACACGAATTTCCTGAGCTTAATACTGCAGATACTCTCGAGATCAATGGAAGAAAACTCAATGTATCAGGAAGAATTATTCCGACTATACCGGTTGGCTCAGGAATGGAAAAATTAAAATATCCCGACTGAACTGGATTTACCGACCCGGATAATTGAGTCCACTTGTCACAAAATCCGGCAAAATAAATTAATCTGTCCACAGCTTTTTGAACCTCTTTTTTGCAATCGCTTTTTGACTCTTTAGTAGAAATAAAAATTTCATCAATGAACTGTTCCTTCCTGCCTTCAAGCATTTCAGCAAATCTGTACATGATCTGTCCGCGTTCGTAAGCCGTTTTCCCGCTCCAGTCATTAAATCCTGATCTGGCAGCTACTACACTATTGCGAATATCTTTTCTCGATGCTCTTGAAATGTTGCATATCTTTTTTCCGTCTTTCAGATTTAATGCATCAAAATACCTCTCGGATTCAGTGCGTGTGAATTTACCACCGATGAATAATTTATACATTTTTGGAATTTCTAATCTGTCCTGCATAAAAGCTGTTTGATTTTTTGAGTTATAAATCTATTAAATTTTATATGAAATTAAAACGGATTTTTGATTGAGATTCTTTAATCTTTTCAGGTCAAAAGTCTGCAGCAAAAAATTCAAGTTCCTCCGATCCAGCATGGATTGTATGTTTATATCTTATCAGCAATTTCTGAAATAATTCCCTTTAATAATTTGACAGCACTGCCGAGATGTCCCGATTGATCTTTTATCTTTTGTTTTTCAGATGTAACGTCATCAAGCATTTTATCTGCAATAAGCTCTCTTGAAATAAGTCCGATAGCTGCAAATTCAATTCTGCAGTGAACGGCAGTTATGTTTTCCGGCACTACCGAATATCCAAGCACATCGGCACCGATTTCCCTGTAAAACCGGGCTTCTGCTTCAGTCTCGCTTTCAGGACCTGTGATGCCAAGTAAAACAGATTCATTTATCCTGATCTTATTATTCTGAAATATTGAATACAACGATTTGTATAGATCTTTATTATAAGCGTTACTCATGTCAGGAAATCTCAATCCAAGTTCATCATCATTTTTCCCAATCAGCGGATTGTCACCCATTAAATTTATGTGATCAAAAATAACAGCAAGTTCGCCGCAGCTAAATCTTGGATTTAAATGGGCAGTCTCAGAAATTGAAATAATTTTTTTTATTCCTAGAAATTTCAAAGTGTATATTCTGTGACCAATCGATCTCATGTCCGTCCCGTCATAGTAATGCGGTCTTCCTGAAAATATCAGTACATCCTTTTTCTTACTCTTTGCAAATATTATTTTGCCTGAATTTTCTTTGTCATTCGAAGTCTTAAATCCGGGTATATCAATATATTTTAAGTCACCCGATGATTTAAATTCTTTTGCTATCTCCTGGAAATTATCTGTAATTATACAAAGTTCAGGCTTGTATTTTTTAGGGAATCTGCTTTTAATATATTCTGCAGACTGGTTGATTTTTTCGGATTGTTCGGTCATTTCTCTTATTTAAAATTCTTTATTTAAATGTGAAAATAATTTGTAAAAATATTATAACTTAGCTGCCAGATTTTTTATTAGTAATGTTAATTTTGGTTCGGCAATACTTGCTGATTCAAGAATGTCTTTCAGTACAGCTACTTCTAAAGTATCAGGAAATCCTTTGTCAGTAATAATTGAAAGTCCTAATACTTCCATTCCCAGATTGCTTGCAATGAGAGCTTCAGGAATAGTGGACATGCCTACAGTATCTCCACCCATTTTTCTGATCATTCTGTATTCAGAAACTGTTTCCAGATTCGGTCCCTGTACCGGTGCATAGACTCCTTTCTGAATGCTGATACCACTTTCTATTGCAGTCGATTCAGCCATATCAATAAGTCTTTTGGAATAGATCTTGCTGCCGTCAGTGTAGTTTAGCTTCTTTCTTTTTAATGGAGTATCAAACAAAAGATTAATATGAGATGTCATTATCATCAGATCAGCCTTGTTAAATTTCTGATTCAAAGCTCCGCATGCATTTGACACAATCAGATTTTTTACGCCTAATGATTTTAAAATGTAAATCGGAAATGTAACTTCATCCATTGAATATCCTTCATAGAAATGAAATCTTCCCTGCATAGCTACAATATTTTTTCCGGATAGACGTCCAAAAATTAATTTTCCTGAATGTGATTCTACAGTTGAAACCGGAAAATTAGGTATATCAGAGTATTCTACTTCTAAATCTATGTCAATGTATTTTACCAGTCCGCCAAGCCCTGTACCAAGTATTATTCCTGTCTCAGGTCTGTTCCCGAATTGATTAGTTAAATGTGATAATGCTTCAAGATGTTTATCGGTCATAAATAGGAAGTGTTATTCCGAAAAGTCAGAGTTAGCTGTATTAATGGAAATTTTTTTTATAATAGCGGGCATTTCTTCTTTAGGAAGTTCTTCTTCAGAATCTTCAGCATGATCATGCTTAGAAAGCTCCATTTTATAGATATTCCGGCTTTTTACAAATTCATCCATCTCATTCAGCTTTTCCATAAAGAAAAGTTTTACATCTTCTACAAGTTTATCATTTCTTAATTTTAATTCCTCAAGTTCATGCTTTCTTGTCATGATCTCTTTATCGGAATCCTGCAGGATCTTTTGGGAATTTAGTTCAGCTTCCTTTATAATATTCTCAGATTTTTTCTTTGCTGTATCAATTATCTCTTCGGTGAGATCCTGAGATTTTACAATCGCTTTCTGAAGTGTTGACTCGTTCTCTTTATAAATCTGAAGATCCGAATTTAAATTTTTTATTTGCTCTAAAAGAGAAACATTCTCTTCATAAAGTCTTTCATATCTAAGACTAACAGTCTCCAGAAATGCATCTACTTCAGCAGATTCATATCCACGGAAAGATTTTTTGAAATCAGTTTTCTTTATTTCTTTTGGAAGTATCTTGTCACTCATTATTATAATTGTTTAAAAAAATTAATTTTTGATTTAAATTTGATATTTCAAATCTTATCATCCGTGACCAGTTGAATCATAGTTACTCAACTATGACCGGTCTCTCTCCAAAGATAGCGCTGCCGATCCTGAGCATATTTGAACCTTCTTCTATCGCAATATCAAAATCATTTGTCATTCCCATGGATAAATATTTAAAATCGCTGAAGTCTGATTTCATTTTATCGAACAATTCCCTGAGTGTTCTAAAACTTCTTCTGATCTCGTCTCTGTCGTCCGTTAATCTTGCAATTGTCATCAGACCTTTCACATTAATATTTTCAAGCAATGAAATTTGTTTGCACAGACTTTCAGCTTCTTCAGGTAATACACCATATTTCTGTTCTTCATTACTTGTATTTACCTGAACAAGGATATCTATTTTACGGTTGATCCTTTTAGCGGTAGAGTCAATTACTTCAGCAAGATTGAAGGTATCTACGGAATGAATCAGATGAATGAAAGCTATAATATCTTTAACTTTGTTTGACTGTAAATGCCCGACCATATGCCAGTTGATCTTTCCGCTATACTGGAATGAAATATTGTAATACTTATCTCTCATCTCGCGGATCTTATTCTCGCCAAAATCAACATGACCGATGGAATTTAATTCAATGATCCTTGTAAATGGAAAGGTCTTACTTACTGCTACAATAGTGATCTCCTCCGGATCCCTTCCTGCAGTTTCACATACTTCTTTTATTCTCTCTTTTAAAGAAGAAAAATTTGATAAAATCTTCATATTGTAGGCAAATATACTTTTATTAAAGTAGTTTTTCAATTTAGAAAAAATAACGTTAATTTATTTTATTGTATAAAGAATGAAATGTATTATTAAAATAAGTTTAATGATTATCTAATGATATCAAAGATACATTTCTAATTAAATTTAGTAATTCAGATAGTACAAAAATATGTGATGAATTAAAAAATAAAATAGATTATTTTAAAACCCAATATAATTAAATATTCAGATTGTAATTTTTTGAAAGGAGAATTCCCTTCTGTCAAAGCTGATTTATAACATTTGTAAATTTACAAAGCTGATTTTTTCATTGAATTAGTTTTATCTATGAGAAAATTATCACTCAGATCATAAATCCTGATATTTAACAGTTTTTATAATTAGAATTTTTAGATAGAAGAATTGATAATTTTTCTTTTAAAAAAAATATTTTAAAATAAATATAAATATTGAATTACAACTTTACAGAAATAGAGAAAAAATGGCAGAGCTACTGGGAAGAAAATGATACTTTCAGAACCCCGGACTTTGACGATTTAGATAAAAGTAAACCAAAGTATTATGTACTGGATATGTTCCCATATCCAAGCGGTGAGGGACTTCATGTCGGTCATCCTGAAGGATATACTGCAACAGACATTATTGCAAGATTTAAAAGGATGAAAGGCTTTAATGTAATGCATCCGATGGGATGGGATGCTTTTGGTTTACAGGCAGAGCAGTATGCAATTAAAACAGGAATACATCCGAAGATCAGGACTATTGAATGTATAAATAAATTCAGAGAACAGCTTAAGTCATTCGGTCTTTCTTATGACTGGAAAAGAGAGATAAGTACTGCTGATGAAAATTTCTTTAAATGGACTCAGTGGATATTTCTTAAGATTTACAATTCATATTACGATGAAGCTGAAGATAAGGCAATGGATATTAGTAATTTGAAAATACCTGAAAGTCTTAATGAAAGAGAGAAATTTGATTTTATTAATTCTAAAAGACTTGCTTATCTTGCTGAAGTACCTGTTAACTGGTGTCCTGAACTGGGAACGGTTCTTTCTAATGAAGAAGTACCCGAGCAGATTGAAAAAGGTTATTCTGTTGTAAGAAGAAATATGAAACAATGGAATATGAGGATCACTAAATATGCCGACAGATTATTAAAAGATCTTGAAGAGCTTGACTGGCCGAAGAGTGTTAAAGAAATTCAGAAAAACTGGATCGGTAAGAGTGAAGGATCTACTGTGAGTTTTAAAATTAATAATCCCGAGACAGGTTTGTTTTCTGATATTGAAGTATTTACAACAAGACCTGATACTATATTTGGTGTAACATATTTAATTTTATCTCCTGAGCATAAACTTGTGAATGATTTTACTGTCAGCTCTAAAAAGGCAGATATTGAGAATTACAGAAAAGAAGCTGAGAGAAAATCTGATATGGAAAGAACAGAACTTTCAAAAAATAAGACGGGTGAATTCACAGGCTCTTATGCAATACATCCGGTCACAGATGAAAAATTACCGGTTCTGATTTCAGATTACGTACTTGTAAGTTATGGAACTGGTGCAATAATGGGAGTACCCGGGCATGATGAAAGAGACAATGAATTTGCCCGAAAGTATTCTCTTAAGATTATTCCTGTACTACATCCTGAAGAAATTTCAAATGAAGAAAAGGAAAATTTTATAAAGGATACTGTAAGTGGGGATGTTTGTTTTTCAGATGAAGGAATTTCAATAAACTCGGATTTTCTAAATGGATTAAAAACTACAGATGCTATAAATAAAATTAATGAATGGCTTACCGCAAATAATAAGGGTAAAAAGTCAGTAAATTTCAAACTTCGTGACTGGCTTTTTTCCAGGCAGAGATTCTGGGGAGAGCCGTTCCCGATCGTACATTTTGATGAAAATACATTTAAAGATATTGATGAATCTGAACTGCCATTAATGCTTCCCGAAGTCGATTCATATAAGCAAAGCGGTACAGGAGAATCTCCTTTGGCAACAATTACAGACTGGGTGAATATAGTAGATACAGTTTCAGGAATGAAAGTGAAACGCGAGACTAATACTATGCCGCAGTGGGCAGGTTCATGCTGGTATTTTCTCAGATATCTCGATCCGGAAAATACAAATGCATTTTGTGATAAGGAAATTGAAAAGTTCTGGATGCCAATTAATCTTTATATCGGAGGTATGGAACATTCTGTGCTTCATCTTATTTATGCAAGATTTTGGTATAAAGTTCTATTTGATCTTGGGTATGTAAATTATAAGGAACCTGTGAGAAAATTATTCAATCAGGGAATGATACTTGGAGAAGACGGAGTAAAGATGAGCAAGTCAAGAGGTAACGTTATTAATCCCGATGATGTGATCAGAGATTTTGGAGCGGATGCAATGAGACTTTTTGAAATGTTCATGGGACCTTTGGAAGCTACAAAACCATGGAGTACCAAAGGCTTAGAAGGACTTTTCAGATTTCTAAACAGAGTGTGGAGACTTATCATTGATGAATCTACAGGAAATGTAAAAAGTAATATTACAGATTCAGAACCAACAGAAAATTTAAATAAACTTCTTCATAAAACAATAAAAAAAGTTTCAGAAGATATTGAAGACGGAGATATGAAATTCAATACTGCTATTTCATATATGATGATATTTGTAAACGAATTGTATAAGAAAGAAGAGATCTCCAAAAAATTAATTTCTGATTTCATTCTTTTGCTTTCACCATTTGCTCCTCATATTTGCGAAGAGATATGGGAAAGACTTGGAAACAAAGGCAGTATTCAGTTTGAAAACTGGCCGGTGTTTGATGAAAAATTTACAAAAGAAAATACTGCTATTATTATTTTTCAGGTTAACGGGAAACTTAGAGCAAAGGCAGAGTTGCCGTTTGATTCTGAGGAAAAAGTTTTGGAAGATGTGGCTCTTGAAAATGAAAATGTGATAAAATATTTGCTTGGAAAACAAGTTGTTAAAATAATTACAGTCAAAAATAAAATGGTCAACATAGTTGTAAAATAAATAATCAGATGAAATTTATTAATGACAGGTAAATTTAATTTGCCTGTCTTTTTTTTTAATTTACATTTGAAAAAACTATTGATATCTCTATATTTTAAAGAATAAATTGTAAAAAAAATTATTAATATTTGAAGAATAAAGGTCACTAAAAAAGTTCTTGACTTATTAAATTAAATATTGCAATATTGTATTAAATGAAAAAACAACAATTTTGCAGACACAAGAGCTAACAAATAAATTACAGAATATAGGTTTTAAGGATAATGAATCTCATGTATTTTTGGTGTTGTTAAAAGGTTCGGCGATGAGTGCATCTGAAATTGCAGAGAAAGCCTCAATAAGAAGAACAGCTGTGTATGAGATATTGAAGTCATTTGCTTCAAGAGGTTTTTGTAATGAGATAGAGACCAATACAATTTTGAAATATGAAATGATCGATCCTGAAATAATAGGTGATAAGATAGAAAGTGAACTTAAGAAACAAAGTGAATCAAGGATCGAAAACTTAAAGGAAACTTTCGGGGATTTTAAAAATTTATACAGATCCGAAGAATCTGAAGAAAACAAAAAAGTAAATATTGAGTTAATTAGAGGATTCAACAAACACAGACAGGAAAAATTTATTGAGTTGCTTAATTCCGCAAAAAATGAAATTTTATTCATGATCAGACTTGAGGGATATATTTCAGAGGAACTTGATACATCAGCAAGTGAATTTTATAAAAAAGGCGGAGTTATTAAATCAATATATGAAACCAGTCTGAATTTTAAGATCATTAAAGATAACGCAAGGAAGAATGCAACGACAGAAGATCTGCTGAGAATATGCAGAAAATTTGAAAAATCCGGTGAGCAGGTTAGAATTTCAGAAAAGCAATTACCGAATATGACAATTTTTGACAGGAAAATAGTTTTCTTTAATATACATGATAAGAGTATTCCAAGACATAGTAACTCTGATATAATTATAAGGAATGAAGATTTTGCTTCCAGGATGATAGACCTTTTTAAATTCTACTGGGACATTTCGAGTGATGTGGATTCTTTTAAAATAGTTTCAAAAGAGGAAAAAAGTACTAAGAAAAAAGTAAGTTCAAAAAATTCTAAAGTTATATAAAATAAATAATTTCATTAAGTATTTGACACAGGAGAAAAAAATGAAAACATTAAAATTAAAATCAGTATCAGCAGCTTTTGCTTTGATAACAGGGTTCTTTCTGTTTACAGTATCGGGAATTTTATATGATGCACAAGCATCTCCTGATTATCTGACAGGTAAAGTTCAGTATTCAGATGATCACTCTCCGGTCACTGAAGGTAATGTCAAAATTATGACTTTTGATAAATCTACAAGAACTTACAATGTACTTGAAACGATTACAATTGATCAGCAAGGTTCTTTTAAAGTTAACAGGAATCTGATCCTAACTACTGATGAGATTAGGATAATGGCGTATCCAAATGATGTTGACAATAATGGAAATCCCTTTGAACCCAAAGAAATTAATCTTCAGAATTATGAATATACAGAAAACAAAAACTTTGAAATTCTCATCGAGGTTGACAGGGCAACTTCCACTAATTCTGAAATAAAAATGAAAATTGTCAAACCTGAAAAATCTTCTGAAGTCAGGACTTTGACAAAAGAATCTGTAAGCCTGGATCAGAATTATCCAAATCCATTTAATCCAACTACAGTAATAAGATTTGACCTTCCGGAAAGTAAAAATGTATCACTAACAGTATATAATATGAAAGGTGAATCAGTCGCAGTACTTGCAGAGAATGAGCTGATGCAAAAAGGTTTAAATCAATATGAGTTTAATGCAGGTAATTTACCAAGCGGTGTTTATGTTTACACACTTAAAGCAGGAAATTTTACAGAGAATAAAAAAATGACACTTTTAAAATAATAACGTCCTTGAAAGCAAGAAAGATTTAATGAGGGTTGGGTCTTTGCTTGTGAAATCCCCTCTCAGGGAAAGGAGGGGATTCAGGGATGTTTATAATTCCCGAAATACAATCGATTTAAAACTATTATCTAAAAGATTTTCTCTTCCACTCACAAAAAAGCATTTTGATTAATTTCAAAATGCTTTTTTTTTACCTTATTTATCAAATCATTTAGAAATATTTTGCAAAATAAATTTTGAACTTTCTTATTAATGTATCATAATAAACATTTCACTCTCACAGAGGCAAGCGAACTTCTACCTAAAATTAATCTGATTCTTAAAGATATAATAGAGTCTAAAAGAAATTTAGATAATACAAATTATAATATTTACAACCATCATTTTTTTGGAGGTGTTGGAACTAATGGATCAGGGAAATATCCTGAGGATCTTGTTAAACTTATCGATCTGGTAAAAAAAATTACGGATCAGGGGATTCAGATAAAAAATCTTGACAATGGGCTTATAGATTTTCCGCATATCAGAGAAAATGGTGAAGAAGTTTATCTCTGTTTTGTTTATGGAGAGGATGGACTGAATTTCTGGCATTCAATAAAAGATGGATTCAGCGGCAGAAGAGATATTAGCGAACTTTAATTATCAGTTAACTTATTGAAAAATTATTAATCTATGGGGATTTTTAACAGTGTATTAATTCCGGTCATTGAAACAATGCCGAAAAGTGTTGTCAAAATTTTTGCGAATAAATATATAGCAGGTGATAATATAAATGATGCAGTAACTACAGTTCGAAATTTAAATAAGAAAGGACTAATGGCTACTGTAGATGTCCTTGGAGAATCTATCACAGATAAAAAGGAAGCATTAATCTCAAAAGATGAAAACATTGAAGCATTAGAAGCTATAAGTAAATATGATCTGGATTGTAATCTTTCTATAAAACTGACAATGCTTGGTCTTAATATAGACCAGGAATTTTGTATGATTCTTGTGTCTGAAATTCTTGAAAAAGCCAAAAGTGTAAACAGATTTGTAAGAATAGATATGGAGGATTCTTCAGTTACTGAATCTACTATAAATGTCTTTGAGAATTCGAGAAAAAAATATAATGATGTTGGAATTGTGATTCAGGCATATCTAAGGAGAAGTGAAAATGATGTGAAACGACTTTCACAAATGGGTGCAAATTTCAGGATCTGTAAAGGAATTTATATCGAACCTGAAAAGATAGCGTTTAAAGATCCTGATGAGATAAGAAATAATTTTATGAAAATTCTTCGCATAGCTCTTGAAAATAAATCCTATTGCGGAATTGCAACACATGATGAAATTTTGATCAAGGATTCTGTAAAACTTGTAAAAGAGCTTCAGCTTAAAAATGATGAATATGAATTTCAAATGCTGCTCGGTGTAAGGGAAAATCTCAGGGAAGAAGCAGTTACCAAAGGTCACAGAATGAGAATTTATGTTCCCTTTGGAAAAAGATGGTATGAATATTCTATAAGAAGGTTTAAAGAAAACCCGAACATAGCCGGGCAGGTTTTAAAAAGTATTTTTTCCGGTGGAAAATAGTTTTTCAGTGAAAGCAAAATTTCATATTTAATTGGAATTTACTTCAAACCAGATCTTAGTGATCTCAGGATAAATTTCAAACATAAGCTCTTTCATTGCGACTGCAAATTCTCTTATTTCCCATTGAGCAGTTGCTTCATCTCTTAATTCTATAAAATTCATAATCGCCTGAAAAGAGGCAGTCCAGTAAACTTCAGTGTACTGATTAAGCGGAAGTATCATCCGAGCCTGTTCTTTTGCCACACCGGCATCTAATAGTTTTTCATAAGATCCTTTTATATAAATCATCACATCTTCAAAAACTTCACTGGCATATTTCTGATCTTCAATGCTTCCTTCCGATGCCTGTTTATTATTATCTGACTGCTTTCTCCAGTTTGAAGGTGTATAGAAATCACTAACTGGTACATATCTGCCGCTGATCTCATTCCATGCATGATCCTTTGCTGAAGAGCTTGAGGAAGTTTCGATGCCTACAACATGTTTGTACCATTGTCTCATTACAAACTCGGGCGCTTTGACATGAAACTGTACCATTAAATGTCTGAATGGAGACCAGTGTTTATTTTTAGCCAAAAATTTAACAAGTTTTCTGTCATTATCATCAAACACTTCTTTTCTTTTTCCAAATGAAACTCTTGCGGAATTTACAACAGTAAGATCTGAGCCCAGCTTATCAAGTACTTCTATAAAACCATTGTCTAATACTTCTTTTTTCAAATTTTTAGGGAGTTAATTTTTTTTGAAAATAAATATAATGAATTTAATCGGGAGTTTGGATTTTAAAATATTTGAATATTATATGAAATATTTTTTAAACGTAAATTAATTATTTATCATTAATAAATTCTTTGTAATTTTAATTTGATTCTGTAATTAATAACTTGCTGAAAATGAAACTTACTGAATCAAAATTTTATATCGGAGCAGATTCCGGAGGCACAAAGTTTGAATTGTTGCTGGTGGATCTGTCGGGGAAAATCCTGAAAAGTTTCAGATTAAAAGGAATTCATTATTCAGTATCCGGTCCCCAAATTTATTCGGATAAAATAACAGAATACATTCAAACGGTTGTCAATAAATCAGGACTTAAAATAGAAAACTGCATTGGAATTTGTATTGGTCTAGCAGGAGCAAGAGAAGAATCTGACAGAACAAAATTAGCAAGTTTATTTAAACGAAAAACTCAGGTAAGAAATATTATAATAACTTCTGATGCAATGACAGCACTGATCGGAGCTTTTGAAGGAAAAGAAGGTATCATTCTGATCAGCGGGACAGGGTCTGTATTGTATGGCTTTTATGATAATAAATTAAAAAGAATTGGCGGATGGGGCAGGATCATTGGAGATGAAGGCAGCGGATACTGGATAGGTAAGAAAGCTTTAAATATTGCGACTAAAGAATACGATGCATGTGAAAATATTAAATCTCAAAGTAAGTTATGTAAAATATTATATTCCGAATTTGGAATTGACAGATCAAATCTTAATGATAAGATATTTAAAGAAAATTTTGATATTCAAAAAATTACACCTGTTGTACTGGATCTAGCTTCTGAAAAATCAAAAGTCTGCATTGAGATCATAGAAACTGCTGTATCGGATTTGATATATCATATAAAAACTTATATAGATTTTGTGAAACCCGAACGCGAATTGAAAATTGCTTTGATAGGAAGTCTGATAGAAAATGAAAACATTCTATCTCAAAAGCTGAAAAAAGAAATTTTGAAACTTAAGAAAGTTAAGACAGTTGAAAAAAAACATTCTCCTGCTTACGGAGCATATTTGCTGATCTCAGGCGGATCAAATTTATTAATAAAAATTTAATTTGAAAAAAACAGATCTTATTCTGATTTTAGATTTCGGATCACAATACACTCAGCTTATCGCAAGGAGAACGAGGGAATTAAAAGTTTATTCAGAGATTCACACATACAAATTAAATTTAAAAAAATTTTTAAAAGATAAAGAAAAAAATTATAATCTAAAGGGAGTTATTCTATCCGGAGGACCTGCAAGTGTTACGGGTAAAGACTCTCCTAAAATTTCAAAACCCGATCTGGATTATTTTGTAAAAAAGAAAATACCTGTTCTTGGTATTTGTTATGGAATGCAGCTTCTATGCAGCATTTACAAAGGAAGTTTGCATGCATCACTGCAAAGAGAGTATGGAAGCACAAAAATTTATATTTTCAAAGATTCGGAATTATTTAAAGGAATTTCCTCACAGTTAAATGTCTGGATGAGTCACGGTGATTCTATTGATAAAATACCTGCGAAATTTATCCCAACTTCAAAAAGTATCAGCGGGGTAATCTGCAGTTTTGAAAATCCGATGACCAAAATATACGGATTGCAGTTTCATCCGGAAGTTAATCATACAGAATCTGGAAGGATCATACTTCATAATTTTTTATTCGGAATCTGCTTAGTAAAAAATTTATTTGAAGCAGGATCTTTTATTGAAAATAAAATTGAAGAAATTAAGAAGACTTCAGGTAAAGACAATGTAATCTGCGCACTCAGCGGCGGAGTTGATTCATCGGTAGCTGCACTTTTGGTGAGTAAAGCGATCGGTGACAAACTGACCTGTATTCACATAGACAACGGCCTGATGAGAAAAAATGAAAGCAGGAAAGTTATAGAACTTTTTGAAAAACATTACAAGCTTAATCTTATTTTTATAAACGCTTCTGAACTTTTTTTAAAAAGATTAAAAGGTGTTTTTGATCCTGAAAAAAAACGGAAAATAATCGGTAAAACTTTTATTGATGTTTTTGAAAAAGAAGCAAAAAAATTAAAAGGAGTGAAGTATCTTGTACAGGGCACTCTTTATCCTGATGTAATCGAATCGGTAACTTTAAAAGGTCCTTCATCGAAAATAAAAACACATCACAATGTAGGTGGATTGCCAGAGAAAATGGATCTGAAACTTATTGAACCTTTTAGAGAATTATTTAAAGATGAGGTAAGAGACATTGGTAAGACTTTAGGGCTAAGAGAAAATTTTATAAACAGACATCCGTTTCCCGGACCCGGTCTTGGTATCAGAATACTCAGCGATGTTACTAAAGAAAAATTAAATATTCTAAAAGAGGTGGATGATATTTACATAAATGGTTTGAAAGAATTTGGATTATACGAAAAGATATGGCAGGCATTTTCAGTTTTACTGCCGGTCCAGACAGTAGGTGTAATGGGCGATGAAAGAAGTTATGAAAATGTAATAGGTCTCAGAGCTGTAACTTCCACAGACGGAATGACAGCAGATTTTTATGCTTTCGACAAAGAATTTTTATCACATATATCAAATAAAATTATTAATTCAGTAAAAGGTGTAAACCGAGTTGTATATGACATCAGCTCTAAACCGCCTGCCACAATAGAATGGGAATAAAAAATTATGAATAAAAAAATATTAATTATATTATTAACACTGTTTTGCATTTATGGAAATGGTTATACTCAGATAAAAATCGGTGTAGCTCTGCCATTAATGAACAATTCAGATAACAAAAATGACAAAAATCTGGGTTCAGAAATATTGCAGGGAATAAATGATGCAGTTACAGAACACAATAAAAATTATCCTGATAATAAAGTTGAAATAATCACCGAAGATACAAAAAGAGACCCTTCTACAGCTCTTGAGATCATAAATAAATTCGGAAGTAATAATAAAGTAATAGCTGTATTTGGTCCGGTGTTCAGTTCGGAACTCTCACCGAATGCAGGTGCTGCTGCGTTTCATAAGATTCCTCTTGTTACTCCAACTTCAACACAGAGCTTTTTGGCTGAGAAAAACGAGTTTCTGTTTCAATTGAATCCGACTTATGATATCAGAGGAAAGACAATGGCTAAGTTTGCTTTTAATGAACTTAAGATGAATAATTTTGCCATATTTTCAGAAGATACATATGGTAAAAATTTCGCAGACAGTTTTGAAAGTGAAGTCACATTGAACGGAGGCGAAGTCACAGTAAAAGTTTTTTATTCAAAGGATGACGAAGATCTTACTCAGGAGCTTGAAGAAATGGAAAACAAAATATTTTCAATGGATAAGTTCATAGATTTTGGAAGTCTCAGTGTTGAGCAGTTTGAAAAGATAAAAAATTCTGAAACTATATTTTCATATCCGGATTCCTTAAAAGATGCAGGTATCATTGTCAGCATTTATAAGCTATACGGAAGAAATGCCGTAAGAATTACTGACTCATTAAAAATAAACAGTACTACAAATGTGGACAGGAAGAGAACAGTAATGCCGGGTTTTGTAGAAGCAATTTATATTCCGATATCTACTTATCTAGAGATCCCGAAAATGATCTCTCAGTATTTTTCCGAGCATATAAATTTACCGGTACTTGGTACCAGTGACTGGAATAATAAAGAAACACTTGAAGAAAATAAAATGTATATCAAGAATCTGTATATTGATTCAGATTTTAATCTGAGCGATGATGCAGATGTTCCGGGAGGATTATCGGAAAGCGGAGTGAAGAATTATTATTTTGGATATGACGGAATGAAACTTTTACTTGATAAAATTGCTGAGGGCAACAATAACAGAAATTCATTAAATGAAGCTTTGCAAAATACAGAAAATTATAAAACGACACATAATACAGTTACATTAAAAGACAGAACCAATCATAGTCTGGTGATAATGAGATTCAGGCAGGGTGAGCTGATGAAGGT
>DAORRV010000021.1:0-35383 GCA_035443185.1 Ignavibacteria bacterium
AATTAATATTTTGTTCCGATCCTGTCTATAAATTATATGACAGGAACTTGTTTTATTTTTATTTAACTTTAACTGAATTTAAAATAATCCCCAAATTTATTTTAATGAAGAATCTAAAAAGTATCATCTTAAGCAGGTGTAATTTTTTACAATGTATGACCCGTTTCATTTTCAAAATGATCTTTTTTATTCCATTTTTATTTTTATTTAAAAGGGATCAATTCTGATTCACTTACAATTACTTTAAAAAAGCTTCCTGTAGTATTTTTCATTACAGGAAGCTTCTTTTTTATTAAAATTAACACAAAGTTATTCTAAACAAAAATTTATTTTTACTATATTATATTCGTTTTAAATAAATAAAAATCATTTTGAATAAAAAAATACTGATCCTCTGCACCGGAAACTCCTGCAGAAGCCAGATGGCAGAAGGCTTTCTCAGAGATCTTGACAAAGATCTCGGTGTATATTCAGCCGGTACTTTTCCCGCCGAAAAAGTAAATCCAAATTCTATAGTAGTTATGAATGAAATAGGGATTGATATATCCGCTAATAAACCAAATGATGTATCGGATTATGTAAATGAAAATTTTGATTATGTGATTACTGTCTGTGATAATGCAAAGGAAATTTGTCCTGTATTTACCGGCAATGTAAAACACAGACTGCATCTTGGGTTTATTGATCCGGCTGAAGCTAAAGGAACCCCTGAAGAAATACTACAAGAATATCGTGATGTCAGAGATGAAATAAAAAGTACTTTCAGACATTTCTATAATACAAAGCTCAAAGATAATTGAGCAATAAAATAAACTATAAATAACTTATCTTATTCTGTATTTTCAGAACTAATTTAATTTATAATATTTGCTTCAGATAATTTATATAGGAATCGGAGGTTTTCTCGGAGCTATACTTAGATTTCTTACAGTAAAATATTTCAATAACATTTTCCCCACTTTTCCGGCAGGTACACTCATTGTAAATGCAGCCGGAAGTTTCCTCATCGGTCTTCTTGCATTCAGTTTTACTGACGGCAAATATCTTACACCTGAACTGCGGGATCTGCTAATAATCGGATTCATCGGAGCATTCACCACAATGTCTGGATTTGCATTTGAATCAGTCAGACTATTCGAATCAGCAAACTTTTTTTATTTTGGATTAAACCTGTTTCTGAATGTGTTTCTTTCTTTAATTGCAGTAGTCGCAGGACGCGAACTTATTTTGTATATAGCGAAATAGTTTTCATATATAAATCTTCAATTACTCTTTTAAATTAATAAATTTGCAAAATATAATTTATCTGCATTCGCACTTCAAATTAAATTATTTTTTATTTAATATTTAATATTTAAAATTGCTCTTCAGATTTCTTCTCTGTTCAGAAGCATATTCAGATCACTGTATTTTTCTATATAATCCTGATGACTGGCTCTGATTATTTCATAAGCTTCTTCAATTCCATACACACTGTGAATTTCGCAATGCTTTCCATCTGATCCGGGAGCATCTTTATAAGTAAGAAAATAATGTTTAAGTCTTTCGATAAATGAATGTGAGCAGTCGCTGATATTTTTCCACTCACTGAATATAGCATCATCTTTCATCACAGCTATAATTTTATCATCAGCCTCATTGTGATCTATCATTCTGAATCCGCCGATTGGAATTGCCTGCAAAAGTATATTACTGTGACTGATCGACTTTTCTGTGATAACACATATATCGAGCGGATCACCGTCTCCCTGAATATTTTCACGTCCGGTCATTTTCATACAGTACTCCCCCACCCTGTCTCCGCAAAGAGTCTGCGGAATAAATCCATACGGGGTGGGACATACATTGGAATATTTCTGCGGTCTGTCCACTTTGAGAAATCCACTGTGCTTTTCGATTTCATATTTCACAGTATCAGTCGGCACTATCTCAATGTAAGTCGTGACTGTTTTAGGGACGGCTTTCCCGATCGGGACACCGTGCCATGGATGTGATTTCAGTAGAAGTCTTATCTTGCCCCAGACTTCGTCAAGTATATTATCTGTCATTATAATTTAAAAAATATTAATAATTAATTTTTATGAAATTAGATCCAGAGCTTTTCTGATAAGCTCTTCAGTAGTATTTATTTTCGTTTCATTTTTTTTCAAAGCTTCACGTATAAGTTTCTCTCCGTCAGCTCTTCCGTAGCCAAGATTTAAAAGTGCATTCAAAGCTTCCAGTCTGATATTGTCACCGGAAATTTCTTCAGGCATTTCAAATACACCTTTACCTGTTTCCTTGTCGATCTTAAAAATCTTATCCTTCAAAGTCATTGATATCAGTTCGAGTTTCTTTGCACCTATGCCCGGTATTTTTACAGATCTTGAGAATGTCTTATCTGAAATAAGTGAAAGTATCTCTTCAAAAGTAAGTGCCGCTGAAATATTATGAGCCATCTTCGGACCGATACCGCTTACAGACAAAAGCATCTTAAATAATTCTTTTTCCTTTTCATCTGAAAATCCGTAGAGCTGCATTGAATTTTCTTTTACATCAAGATGTGTAAAGATCAGATATTCCGAATTTATTTCAATCAATGACTCCCATAGTTTTTTTGACACAAACACCTGATATCCGACACCTGATACTTCTAATATCACCTCATTATTATTTCGATAGATAAGTTTACCTCTGAGAGATGAGATCATTTTAAATTAATTAGGATTTTGTTAAAATTCTTTCAGGATTATTTTCGAGATATGTCTTCCAGCTGTTCTTACCGGATTTTTTATTTGACGGTAAAAAATTTGACTGAATATTAAAGGAATGACAAAGTGCTATTGCAAGTGCATCTGAAGAGTCTATAGGCAGATGAGTTTTATTAATGCTCAGTATCGAACTTACCATATAAAGTACCTGCTCTTTTGATGAAGCTCCGTTTCCTGTAACTGATTTTTTGATTTCCTTCGGAGAATACTCTGAAATTTTCACATCCGAATTAAGTCCTGCAATCATCGCAACTCCCCTTGCCTGTCCCAGCTTAAGAGTCGACTGAATATTTTTACTGTAAAATGCTGTCTCGATTGCAAGCTCTTCAGGTTCGAATTTTTTTATACAATCAAAACATTCATCATAGATCTTTTTTAATCTTACCGGCATCGGATCTTTGGAGTTCAAAGTAATATTTCCAAAGTAGATCATTTTAAATGACCCGTTGATCACTTCTATGACACCTACTCCAGTTACTGATGTACCCGGATCTATTCCGATGATTCTCATTGATAAATTTTATTCGGAAATTTATTACTCATCTAAAAAATCAGCGTTGGTAAAAACATTCTGCACATCATCATTATCTTCCACTGCTTCTATACATCTTATCACAGCGTCAGCATTTTTTCCCTCTACAGGCAAAAGGTCTTTTGCAATATACTGTAGTGAAGCACTTTCTATTACAAAAGATTTATCCTCAATAGCTTTTCTGACTGTTTCAAAATTTTCGATCGGAGTTACAACCTCAAAATATTCACCTTCCGATTTCAGATCTTCAGCACCTGCGTCAAGTATTATTTCCATCAGATCATCTTCTTTGATATCACCCTTCTCAACATTCACAACTCCTTTCCTTTCAAACATCCAGGCGACCGAACCTGACTCTCCGAGATTTCCGCCGGCTTTTGAAATGCCGTGTCTAAGATCAGCAACTGTTCTGTTTTTATTATCGGTCACACTTTCGATGATCATTGCAATGCCGTTTGGAGCATAAGCTTCATAAGTAATTTCCTCATATCTCACACCTTCGAGTTCGCCCGTTCCTTTTTTGATGCCTCTTGTAATATTATCCTGCGGCATGTTGTTTGCCTTTGCAGTCTGAATGGCAAGTCTCAGACGGGGATTACCGTCCGGATCTCCGCCGCCATCTCGCGCTGCTATTGTTATCTCTTTAATGATCTTTGTAAATACTCTTCCTCTTGCGGAATCAGTGGCGGCTTTTTTTCTTTTAATAGTCGCCCATTTGGAATGACCTGACATTGGTTTTTACTCCGTAAAGTTTTTATTTTTTAAATAATTTTAATCAAATTTCATATCGCGAATTCGCAGCTTTGTGGTCTCACGGTTATTCCAGTAATTTTTTTCGACTGAATAACAAATATCGCAATAGTTACCCGAAACAATTTTCCCCGCAGTGTCTTCATCCTTAATAGCTTCATATCTGAAATTAGGTGAATTAAAATATACTGCTTCAAATATTTTCTTATTCTCTCTGTCACGAACTTTAAAAATATGCGTGTCAGACTTTGCATATCTTACATCGCCTATTATCTGAACATCTCTCGTCACAAATACCGGCGTCATATTTTCCGGACCATATGGTTCAAAAAAATCAAGTATCTTTATAAACTTATCTGTAAGCTGTTCAAAAGAAATCTCAGCGTCGATTTCAATTTCAGGGATCAGCTCAGCATCAGTGATCTGATTTGTCGCAATGCTGTTAAAGGATTTCTTAAATTCCTCAAGATTCGACAGCTCTACCTCTAGACCTGCTGCATGAAAATGCCCGCCGAATTGTATCAGCTTATCCTCACACTGCTTAAGTGCTTCATATATATTAAATGTATTAATACTTCTTGCACTGCCTTTTGCGACACCGTTTACAGTGGTCAGAACAATTGACGGCAGATTATATTTTTCTACAAGCCTCGCAGCGACAATTCCAATGACACCTGAATGCCAGTCTTCATTATGAATCACAATTGATTTTAAAGTATCGATTTCATTTGTTTCTTCGAACTGCTTAAATGCATTTTCAGTGATCGATTTATCAATGTCACGTCTGTTAGTATTTTCTACATTCAGCACAGATGTAAATTCTTTAATCTTCTCATCATCTTCACATATCAGAAGTTCGACTGCTCTTTTTGCATCACCGAGTCTTCCGACAGCATTGATCCTCGGAGCTACAGTAAACACTACATTTCCCGTATTCAGATTACCGGCTTTAAGACCGCTGGATTCTATGAGCAGTTTCAGAGAAGGTCTCGGACTATTATTAATGAGCTTAAAGCCTTCGCTTACGAGAATTCTGTTTTCGTCATTAAGCGGGACAATATCGGAAGCAGTTGCAATCGCTACAAGGTCTAACAATGAATGTGTAGATTCAGGTTTGTCAAGTTTTTGGGCAATGAACTGAGCGAGCTTAAAAGCGACGCCTGTACCGCAGAGATATTTGAACGGGTAATCATCATCCACGCGCATAGGATCCATCACTGCCAGCGCATTTGGAATATTCTCCGGCGGCTGGTGGTGATCGCAGATTATGAATTCTATGCCGAGAGATTTTGCATACTCGACCTTTTCAAATGCAGTAATACCGCAGTCGATCGCAACTATTAAAGCAATTTTTTTCTCTTTGGCATAATTGATCGACTTCATGGAAATGCCATAACCTTCTTCTATCCTGTCGGGAATATAGTATTCAGGCTCGAGTCCGAATTTTTTGAGAAAGAGATAAAACATCGACACGCCGCAAGTACCATCCACGTCGTAATCTCCGAGTATCATAATATCCTCTTTGTCATTGATAGCCTTAATGATCCTGTCGGCGGCAATGCCGGCATCCTTCATTAAAGCCGGGTCGTAAAGCTTGTCTATGGTGGGTTTGAAGAATTTCAGGACTTTCTGATAATCCGTAATTCCTCTCATGTAAAGCAGCCGGATCAGTACTTCCGGCATTTCGATGTTACTTTTTAATCCTCTGAAATCATCTATTAAATCATCTATATTTGGATCGTCTGTATTACTCAGTTCAGACGCAGAGATTCCATGCTTGCTCAGCGTTTTTAGTTTCCAATTTTTTTTCAATTTTCATCTATTTTATTTAATGTGCTCAGGGGGGGACTCGAACCCCCACCTTAATTCTAAGACTGCACCCTGAATGCAGCGCGTCTACCAGTTCCGCCACCTGAGCTTTTATCGTGACAGCGGGAAGATAATTATATAGGTTTGTAATTACAATTTGAAATTTTTTCTTATTTTGGGAAGTATGATCTTTCTCATCATCAGCATGAAAGAAATAAAGTTTTTGCCATAAAGGCTCTAAGACTCGAAGGATTAAAGACTTTAAACAAAAAAATTAATATATAAATAGAAATTAACTTAGGGACTTTGAGGCTATTCAAAAAAAAAATTATAAGAAAGTCTGGCTTTCAGAGAGAATTAAATGGAAAGAGTTACAAAAGGAGGGGATGTAAAAACGCTTAGGCAGAACAATACACTTCAGTTCGAACAATTGAATTTCGAAATAGCTTTAATTTAAAAAACTATTCTTTATCACTAATTTTATTTTCAGTCAAAATATTTCTATAACTCATACACTGGCATAGCCAAAACCAAAAATCATTAATAACTGTTATTATTACTTTCCTTTTTTCAAAGGGGAGGCCAGATTGGTTTGCAGAATTGTGTTTAATTTGACTCCACGGTTTACTTTGCTGAGTTTATAAATTTGATGCTTGCTATTTCTTTCGGCAACAAAACCTTCACTCCCCCTTTTTAAGAGACTGTCTCAAAACATCTGTTCTTACCAATAAGACACCGAGACACAAAGGAAAAAAGTTAAAAAATATTAATCTTTGTGACTTAGTGTCTTTGTGGTGAAATTATTTAACTGTTATTAGACAGACTCTTTAAAGAAACGTATTTCGATCTTTCAGGAACATCAATAATGGCTCTGAAATAAAATATTATTATGAAAAGTAAGTTTTTACTTTTTTCAGCATATTAATCATCAGTGTATATTGTTTTTCATAATCTTCTTTATTCTTATCCATTGTACCAGCAGAATTCTCAGCATTTACTTTATTTTCATTATTATTAGAGTTTAAATAAGTCAAAGATTTCTGCATCCAGGTCCCCGTGAGACTTTTCAGCTCCATGACCATTGCATTTTTCTCACTCACTGCATAGTCAAGATTTTCAGTTTCGTTGTATATTGAATCCATTAATCTCATTGTTTCCTTTTTTGAAACATCACCGGCATCCTTTGCATTATTAAATAATATCTTATAATTATTTATTAATTTTTCAAGAGATGTAATATAAAGCATGTTAGCTTTTTCATTTTTAGAATTGTCAGTTACTGCCTCATCTGATTTATCATTATTATTGTTAATATTATCAGTTGTTTCTCCATCTTTCTCTATTACAATTAAAGTATCCTTATTTACTTCATTTATTTTTTCACTCAATGAAGTAAGATCATTTTCACGTTCCGAAACTTTCGTTTTATCAATCATTAGTTGAGACTCCTGATAAAATTCATCCGACATTTCCACCTTTGATAAATATACCTGAGCTTGAGGGTATAAACCATCATTAAAAGCATTTTTTCCATTTATGTAATTAATTTTAGATTGAGCCATATTAAAATCTTTATCTCCGGGTTCAACTTTCTGAAACTCCACCAATGCCTCTGAGTATTGTTTTTGATGTATAAATTGCAATCCCTTTTCATAATCAGATGGACCCGAAAATAAAAATATTATTATTACGGTCAATAGAACAAGTCCTGTTACAAATCCGATTATTAAACCATTTTTACTTTTTTCTTCTTCAAGTCGATCTGTATTTCGAAAAGATCTTTCGGGTCTGGTTTCCTGTGATTCTGAATTCTTATCCATTTTATTATTTAATTTTATATTGATTGAAAAAATTAACTTCTGTTATATGCAACATATTCAATTTTCGTGCCAATTTGATTCAATAACAAAAAAGCAGTTCTGAGAAAATTAAATTGTCATTAATGTCAAAAGTGTCATTCTAAAGACAGAATTTTTGGATAGAGAAGCAACATCAAAGCCACATGCTGTTCGTGCTTTCGCTCAATGTAACTACTATTACTTATTGTATTTTTAAAAAATTTTTCATAGACGGTACAAAGTTAAAAGTTAAGAATTAATATTATAATATTTAATTCTGACTATTTTTAGTAAATTCTTTCATTAAAAATTCAATTTACCTATTGGAAAGTAACAATAAACATCTCCCGTATTTTATTTCAGGTGGATTATTACTGAGTTTTCTTTTTGACATAGCCGGTTCATTTTTCCCTTCTGAAAGTCTTGCCCAGACAATACTTTTCAAGATCGACACTTTATTAGCCATTACTGCTTTTGCCTGTCTCGGCTCAAAAGCCGCTTCTGAGAAATATGATATCGCATCTGCGGGATTCGGGATACTGGCAATAGCACAGGGATTATTTCTTGCAAAGATTGATCAGGCTTTACACTGGAATTATGACACTGCAGATACGGCTATACTTTTTTTATTACCGGCATTGGTGCTTATCTCATATTATAAACCTTTTCCGAAGTGGCTTAGGTATGGCAGCATTTTATTGATCATCCCGTTTCTTATGATATTAATAATTCATTTAATTTCCAGCACTACCGATTTATCTTTTTATGTAAACATAATATTTCTGCTATACCATTCTGTAACACTTTGCTGGGCATGGCAGATCTGGAATAAGCGGAATAATTGATCCAGGCTTTTGCTGGTATAAATCCTTTACCTCCATGCCTCTAAGCCTCTAAGACTATAAGACTCTAAGACTCTAAGATTAAAAATTTAAGAACATTAATATCAAAATTCTTTGAACCTTCGAGTCTCAGAGGTATCCAAAGTTTTAAGATAGATTATGAGAGTGTTAACGAGCTTATTATTTACTGTTTATATAATTTCATAATTCATATTTTCTGTATATTAAATTTTAAAATGAAAAATATCCATACTGCTTTCTTCGCACTTTTCCTTTGCATCATTTTTAATCAATCTGAATTAAAAGCACAGGACGTTCCTTCAAATACTAATATTCCGGGAATAGAAAATTTTGATAATGAATTTATTTCCTTTATGGAAAAATGGGAGGTTCCCGGAGGACAGGTTACAGTCTGCAAAGACGGAAGACTCGTTTATTCAAAAGCCTACGGATACAGCGATCTCGAAAATAAAATACCGGCAACTACAGATGAGCTCTTCAGAATTGCCAGTGTCTCAAAGCCGATCACCGCTGTTGCAATTATGAAAATGATACAGGAAGGAAAATTGAAACTCAGCGATAAAGCATTAGACATACTAAGTGATTTTACTCCCCCGCCGGGCACTACTGTAATTGATAAGAGATGGTATGACATTACTGTTGAAAATTTACTGGAACATACCGGAGGATGGACTTTAGTAAATGGCGACAGACAGATAATATATCTCCGTAAAGCTGCCGATGCTTTTGGTACACCAAGACCGGCTGATGCAAAGACAATTATCAGATATGGAATGAAAGATTCATTAGAATTCACACCGGGTACCGAATATAGTTACTCGAATTTCGGATATAATATTCTCGGCAGGATCATAGAAAAAATATCAGGAAAAACCTATGAAAAATATATGCAGGAAGAAATACTTGCCCTTGCAGGGATCTCCGATATGCTGATCGCAAAGACACGTGACATTTACAGACTTCCGAATGAAGCAAAATATTATACCGAAAATGACAACAAAGATGTTTTCTGGTCAGTATTGGATGAGGAAGAGAAAATGGTGACGATGGCTTACGGTGCAGATTATTTTATTGAAGTGATGGATTCGCATGGCGGATGGCTTTCCACTGCGGAAGACCTCGCGAAGTTTGTGACTTCAGTCGATACCAAAACAAACAGACCTCACATTCTTACTCAGGCTACAGTAGATAATATGCTTTCTGAACCAACCTTAAAACCAAAAGCCGATGCAACTCAGTACTATGCTAAAGGCTGGAATTATGAACCTTCCACAGACAGCTGGTTTCATGCAGGTGCGCTGGCAGGTGTTACTTCTTATATCATAAGAATGGGTGACGGAACGACTGTCACAGTGATATTTAATTTTCTTTCGATGTCAAAACTCGGAGACTATCTGACAGAACTTACAAAATCTACAGTTCCAAATTCTTTAAAGTCTGTAAAACAATGGCCGGCTGAAGACCTTTTTAATATTAAATAATAAATTTTTAATAATAAATAATTTCAACCTTTCCGAATCTGCAAAACGTACGATAACTTTGGATTGCCTCAAAAGCTCTAAGACTCAAAGATAATAAATATTTTTGTAAATTCCTTTGAGCCTTCGTGTCTTTGATGCAAGCTTGATAATTTTGTTTTCGATTAAGAAATAATCTCAGGCTCTGTAAATAATTTAATCCGAAATTTATTATATACTGAACTTTTAATTTCATCAGAAAGATCTAAAAGCTCCTTTGCAGTCCCGTCAATATTTATCAAAGCAAGTGTATGATTTTGCGAAATTCCGACTCCCCCTTTTTTATATCCTTTTGGAAAGCCTGAATTCTCTACCAGCCAGGCAGCTGGTATTTTATAATCGTTACCACTTTTGTAAAATGGAAATTCAGTTTGCAATTCACTGCAGACTTTTGAAAATTTATTGAAACAATCTTCATTCAAAACAGGATTCATATAAAATGATCCGCATGATCTGGAATTAATATCATTTTTATCTATCACCATTGACTTTTCTTTTCTGATGGAGATCACAGTGTCTCTGATGATTTTCAATTTACTTTTTATATCATCTGAATTTTTAAATGAATCATTTTGATCTAACCTTTCACCGAGTGCTTTATATTTTATCTCAGGTAATTTATTGATATGAAGTTTTAAATTTACTTCGACTATGATATATCTGTCCTTATCTGATTTTTTAAATCTGCTCATTCTGTATCCAAACTGACATTCTTCATTTGAAAATGTTTTTATGTTTTTTATATCAGTTTCATTTCTGTCAATCACTTTTATACTTTCAAGTACTTCACTTGTCTCCTGCCCGTATGCGCCGACATTCTGAACGGGCATTGCGCCGACTGAGCCGGGTATTCCTGACAGACATTCAATATCTGAATAACCTTTCCCAACACAATATTTAACAAATTCATCAAGCTCCTCCCCTGCTCCTACAGATATTAAAACATGATCTTCATTTACTTTCTCAGAAATTCCTTTGATGTCATTTTTTATAATCATGCCGTCAAATCCATTATCAGTAAATATTATATTGCTTCCTCCTGACATCAGCTGAATACGCAATTTATTATTTTGAGCAAATTCCAATGCTTCTAATATCTCATCAATGCTTTTACAAACAGCAAAATATTTTGCATTACCGCCTAAAGAAATTGCAGTATGATTCGAAAGTTTTACGTTCTCTTTTATATTCAAATTATTTAGATCAAAAATTTTTTCAATAATATAAATTTAATGATAAGTTTTAGAAACAGATTAATTTAAATCAATTGTTGGATGTGAGTTTGAAATTGCCGCAAAGGCTCTGAGTCTCAAAGATTTTAATATAAAAACTTTAATATTAAATTTCATTGAGGCTTTGAGACTTTGAGGCAAACTAAAAAATTTCAAAATATGATTTTTATCATAATACCTTATATTGTCTTTTTAATATAATATAATGAGAGTAAATTATACTCACAAATTTCAAACCCTAAATAATGCTAAAATCGATCAAATCCAAAACTCAATTTGTCTCAGCTGATGATGCTGTAAAATGTATTAAATCCGGAGACAATGTATATGTTCACGCAAATTGTTCTTTTCCTCTTACATTGATAAATAGTCTATGCAGCAGATATGAGGAACTAAAAAATGTAAATATTATTCAGCTTATGTCATTCCTTGATGCTCCTTACGTGAGACCTGAAATGGAAGGACATTTTAATCTTATATCATTATTTACAGGAGCAAATGTAAGAAAAGCAGTGCACGAAGGAAGAGCTGATTTCATACCTGTCTTTCTTTCTGAGATTCCGATATTACTGAAGAATAAAAAACTTCCCGTGGATGTATGTCTGTTGCATTTGTCTCCGCCTGATACTCATGGCTTTTGCTCACTAGGTGTAAGTAATGAATGTACAAAGACTGCTGCAGAAAATTCCAGAATAATTATTGCTCAGATAAATCCAAAAATGCCGAGAGTACTCGGTGATAATTTTATTCATATTGATAAAATTGATTTTGCGGTGGAAGTAAATGATGAGATTCCGGAATTTATAAATCAAAAAATAGCTCAGGGTGAAGAGCTGAAAGCTTATGAAAAGATAGGTCAGAATATTGCTTCACTTATAGATAACGGATCTACACTGCAAATGGGAATTGGAATAATTCCTGATATGGTATTACAGTTTTTAAATGACAAAAAAGATCTTGGAGTTCATACAGAAATGTTTTCTGATAATTTGATCAACCTCATCGAATCGGGAGTAATTAACGGAGAAAGAAAAACTCTCCTGCCTGGAAAGGTTGTGTCTACATTTATTTTAGGTTCAAAAAAAGTGTTTGATTATATAGATGACAATCCGGTTTTCGAATTCAGACCGACTATTTTTGTCAATGATCCTTTTGTTATTGCAAGAAATGATAAAATGATTTCCATTAACTCTGCACTGGAAGTAGATCTTACAGGTCAGGTCTGTGCAGATTCAATTGGTCATAAGAATTATTCAGGATTTGGAGGACAGCTTGATTTTATCAGAGGGGCATCCAGAAGTGAAGGTGGTATACCGATCATAGCATTTACATCTACAGCAAAAGGTGGAACACTGTCAAGAATATCGCCGTTTTTGAAACAGGGAGCAGGAGTTACAACCACCAGAGCTGATGTTCATTACATAATTACTGAATACGGAATTGCAGATATATATGGTAAGACTGTCAGGGAAAGAGCAAGAAGTTTAATTGAAATAGCTCATCCGGATTTTCGGGAAGAACTTGAAAAGTATGCATATGAAGTTAATTTTTTAAGAAAGAATATTTGATGTTTGACTTCAAATTTCATGCATAATTAAGTAATTTCAATTAATGATAAAGATAAAACCTGAAGCTGTAGTCCTCATCAGTGGAGGCATGGACAGTGCCCTTACAGCAGCAATTGCCAGTATAAAATACAATCTGAATTTTCTACATGTAAATTATGGACAGAAGACTCAAATGAGAGAACTCAAGGCATTTAAAGATGTGGCAGATCATTACAATGTAAAAAATAAACTCGTTGCTGATATTAGTTATCTTAAGTCAATAGGAGGTTCCTCACTGACTGACAATAAGATGAAGATCAAAAAAGCTGACTTAAAAAGTAAAGTAATTCCATCAAGTTATGTCCCCTTTCGGAATGCTAATATTTTATCAATCGCAGTAAGCTGGGCTGAAGTTATAAATGCAACCAGAATATTTATTGGTGCAGTGGAAGAAGATTCAAGCGGTTATCCGGATTGCCGAAAAGATTTTTTTGATGCATATAATAAGATGATCAGCAAGGGAAGCAAGGCAGGTTCAAAAATAAAAGTAATGACGCCAATTATTAATCTAACTAAAAAAGAAATTGTAGAAAGATCGATCAGGCTAAATTCTCCACTGCATCTCACCTGGTCATGTTATAAAGAAAATCAGATTTCATGCGGTGAATGTGACAGTTGTGCATTGAGACTTAGAGGATTTCAGTCTGCGGGAATTACAGATCCCTTAAAGTATAAAACAATGATTAATTATTCCTGAATACGAAAATATGAAAAAAACTGATAGTTCTAATTTCGGATTAATTAATGTAACATGTATCCTGATATTGTTAACATTATCGATCTTTATTTTAAAAGAGCTGGAGTCTATATTACTTCCTCTTTTTGTAGCATTATTAATTTCATTTGTTTTTTTACCTGTTTATAATTATTTAAATAATAAAAAATTACCGGCATTTTTATCACTGGCAATTGTCATTCTGATCATATTAATACTTGCTAATATTGTAAGTGTCTTTATATATACCAGTATAAATTCATTCTCTTCGGAATTTCCTTTATATGAACAAAAGTTTCTACATATTTATAATGATTTTATTCCCAAACTTAATCTTACTCCCGAAGAGGAAACACAGCTTGAACAATTTTTTAATATTAAAAAATTATTTGCAAGTGGGAATTTAACAACTGCGATATCAGGAATTCTGACAAGTATAACTGCATTGCTTGGAAATTTTGTTCTGATCATTTTTTATATAATATTTATAATTACAGAATCAGAAAGCATTGGAAAGAGATTTTCACTGGCATATTCAGAAGAAAGAAATACTTCCCTTAGAAATACTTTAGGTCATATTGTCATTGGTTTAAGAGATTATATTTCAGGAAAGACATTACTCAGCCTAATGCAGGCTATATTAATAGGCACAATATTATGGATCTGCGGAGTAGATTTTTATGTGGTCTGGGCTTTTTTATTTTTTTTCACAGATTTTATTCCAAATATAGGATCATTATTTGCATCCATATTTCTGGGTTTATTTATGGCACTTCAGTTTGAAGCAATTATATATCCATTAGTAATCATCATAATATTAATAGTAATACAAAATTTAAAAGGTAATGTAATTGAACCAAAATTTTTTGGTTCAAAACTCGACCTTAGTCCATTTCTATTGTTTTTTTCACTGGTTTTCTGGGGATATATCTGGGGAATATTAGGAATGATACTTTCGGTTCCAATAATGAGTATGCTGAAAATAATTTTAATGAACATACCATCTACAAAGCCAATAGCAATTTTAATGAGTAATAATCCTGAGAAAACAATTTTTAATAAAAAATAATTTAACAAGGAGATAAAATGAATATCAGCAACAAATTACGTAATTGGGTTGACGAATGTGCAGCGCTTTGTAAACCGGATAAGATCCACTGGTGTGACGGCTCGGATGAAGAATATCAGAGTCTTGCAAATATGCTTATCGAAAAAGGTGCTATTAAAAAATTAAATGAAAGTAAAAGACCAAACAGCTATTATGCTGTCTCAGATCCTACAGATGTAGCAAGAGTCGAAGACAGGACTTTTATCTGTTCTGAAAAAGAAGAAGATGCAGGTCCTACAAATAACTGGAAAGATCCTGCTGAGATGAAAGAACTTCTTAAAGGAATTTTTGACGGATGTATGAAAGGCAGGACAATGTATGTAATGCCATTCAGTATGGGACCACTTGGATCAGATATTGCACACATTGGAGTTGAGATAACAGACTCACCTTATGTGGTAATGAATATGAGAATTATGACAAGGATCGGATCTAAAGTTCTTGATGTATTAGGCGACGGTAATTTTGTTCATTGTCTTCATTCAGTCGGAGCTCCACTTGCAGACGGTCAGGAAGACGTTAACTGGCCTTGTAATAAAGAGAAGTATATTGTTCAGTTTCCTGAAGAAAGAAGTATATGGTCATTCGGAAGCGGCTATGGAGGAAATGCACTTTTAGGAAAAAAATGTTTTGCACTTAGAATTGCATCTGCAATGGCAAAGGATGAAGGATGGATGGCTGAACATATGCTGATAGTTGGAATTACTTCTCCTGAAGGTGTAAAAAAATATGTCGCAGCAGCTTTTCCGAGTGCATGCGGAAAGACAAATCTTGCAATGCTGACTCCTACTATTCCCGGCTGGAAAGTGGAAACTGTCGGTGATGATATTGCCTGGATGAAATTTGGAGATGACGGAAGACTTTATGCAATCAATCCTGAGTACGGATTCTTTGGAGTAGCACCCGGAACTTCATATCACACAAACGGCAATGCAATGAAATCTATGGAAAGTAATTCTTTATTTACAAATGTAGCTTTGACTGATGACGGAGATGTATGGTGGGAAGGAATGACTGAAGAAAAACCTGCACATCTTAAAGACTGGCATGGTAAAGACTGGACACCTGATTCTCAAACTCCTTCATCGCATCCGAATTCAAGATTCACCTGTCCGGCTTCACAATGTCCTGTGATCGATAAAGACTGGGAAAATCCTAAAGGAGTGCCAATCTCAGCAATATTATTTGGCGGTAGAAGAGCTTCAATTGTGCCATTAGTAAATGAAGCATTTGACTGGCAATATGGAACATTTCTTGGATCTTCAGTATCTTCAGAAATGACAGCAGCTGCTGCCGGAACATTAGGACAATTAAGACACGATCCATTTGCGATGCTGCCTTTTTGCGGATACAATATGGGTGATTATTTCGCACACTGGTTGAAGATGGGAAAGAAAAGTGATTCATCAAAACTACCTAAAATATTTTATGTTAACTGGTTTAGAAAAGATGAGAACGGAAAATTTATCTGGCCAGGATACGGTGATAATATCAGAGTATTAAAATGGGTTTTCGAAAGATTAGAAGGTTCGGATAATTTTGAAGACAGACCTTATGGAAGGATTCCTTCAAAAGGAGCTTTGGATACTTCGGGACTTGATATAAGTAATGACGAAATGGAAAAATTATTTGTCATTTCAAAAGAAGAAGGATTGTCGGAAGTAAATGAGCTTAGAGAATATTATAAAAAGTTCGGAGATAAGTTACCGGCTGAGCTGGCAGATGAGTTGAATAAACTTGAAGAAAGATATAATAAAATGTAATTGGTTCAAAAATTTATTTGTAACATAATAAAAGCAGGGATTGAAATTCGATCCCTGCTTTCTATTTTTATAACTTTATAATAATCACATAATTAAGGAACAATTGCTCCGACAAAATTAGCTGCATTATTATCGCAATAACCAAGATCAGCTACGTCAACAACTTCGTCACCATTTACATCCGTTACAACATAACCTGCTACAAAATTATTTGCATCATTATCTGTAATACTATAATCAGTAACATCAACAACTCCGTCCTGATTTACATCAGCAGTGTATGTAGAATAACTGCTGCCTACTAATACCTGGTTACTTCCCAATGCCTGTGAAGCTGCACTTTTGAAATTAAAAGAATTAGTATTATCATTAAGTGTATTACATGATGCATTACTGTAAGTAACTATATGATTTCTGTGAATTACTTCATAATAGTAACATGTATTTGGAGAAGCATTTGTGAAATTAAATGTACCGTTACCTGTTGAATTTACATAAGCCTGATCTGTATCAATGATCGGATAAGGAGATGACTGGCTTCTTAGATTTACTCTGACAGTATCACCTATCATTGTAGTACCATTAAAGAATCCTTCAAGATATAATCCAAGATCGAGATTTACAGTAGTTACTACTTGAACATTGTATTTAAATCCGCCTAAAGATTCGCCCCAGTCTGCCGGCGTTCCATCACCAGTATAATATACATTACGTCTGACAGGAATTTCCCGCTGGTATTGCAGAGAAAAATTAGTTGTATTAATTTGTCTGAGAGCAATAAAGAATTTCCCGGAGGTTGATTTGACAGGTGATGAAAGTGTATGAGAGTTAGCACCGGTAGAATTCGTAAGTGTATCGGAAGTATATAATAATGTACCGGGAGTATTGACATTGCCTTCATATACTTTTAAAAGATAAGGCTGCCCGGTTGATCCAAAAATATAATTTACTTTACTTATATAGACATCACAATTTCCTGTATTATGAGCTATTGCAATCTCTAAATTTCCTGCGTTGGTAAATCCTGCTCCACCTGAATTTGTAGCAGAGGTAATTGCCTGATTCATTGTATTATATGTAGATGAAGTTGTAGTTTTTCCTGAATTATTTCCGACTATTTGTTCACCTGATTTTGCTGTAACAGTTGCAATTACTGAATCTGTTTTAATAGAATCTGTTTTTAAACTGCTTGATGTTATAAAATATGAAGTAGTTGCACCAGTATCATTTAAAATAAAAGTAAATGAAGATGAATCCTTTATAAATCCACTGGAAACATTTTTTACAACTATCTTATATGTTAAAGTATCAATCCCAGGTCTAAGGTGTGTGAAATTTGTTACATACTGATTTGTATCTATACAATTATTTATTTTCTCACCCATAGCTATTACATTATTGACTATTACTATATCCTCTGATGCAGTACCTAATCTTGTTACAGGTCTGAAATTTGAAGAATTCGACATTGTGTTATTAAGAGCAACATTGCTACCGGCAGACATATTTCTTAATACAGGAGCTGGTAAAACTGTATTACACAATGCAGTATTTGCAGCACCGGTTGTACCGGTAATATTTTGAAATTCAAAAGCTACCCATAATCCGCTACCTGTATAGGAAAATGCACCTGAATTATTTAATGTATAATCAATAGAACCCGGAGCACCTATTGTACTGATAGGTCCTTGATGTACTTGAGTCATAGGAGCTATTGCAGTTGGCCAATTAGCTCCTTTGTCAACAAAAGTAGCAGGTCCATTTTGGAAAAAGACTTTAAAAGTATCTGCTGCTGCTGCAAAAGAAGCTACTGAATATGAAAATCCTAATGATGTTATGCTTGATCCAACTGGAAAGAAAGATGATGTCATTTCATCAGCAGAAATAAAATAATAACATCTCTGATATCTGGTAGAAGATTGCGGAGATCTTCCATTAGCGGAAGTTGAAGCACCAGAAATCGGAGTAATAATTGCTGCCTGTGTACTTGGCGGATTTGGACCGTCAAGCTGATTTAGTCCGTCTGAAACTGCGTCAAACGGATTATTAATTTTTGTAAGATCTGTCTGATTTACTTTCTCAAGCTTAAAGCTCTGAGAATAAGAAGTTCCTGTTAACGAAACAAAAAAACAGATAAGGAAAAGATTGAAAACGATTTTTTTCATTTTTTAGTAATTTAAGTTATTAAAAGTTTTTTAAGAACTTTAATGATAATTTGGAATTTCAATAAAGTCGTTGTTATCACCACTAACTTGCCTCCTATCAAATTAATTGGTGTTTGTATATTTATAAATTTATTTTAATAAAAACTTTTTTTGCACAAAAAGATACTCTTGGAAATTTCTTAAGTTTTATAATCCCGGAAATATCTTTTAATTTTTTTAACCATAAGTTAATTACTTTAAAGTTTCAACTCAATAATTTCAAAAAATAAAATAAATTTAAAATTCAAAAAATCTTTTTCAATTTTTAAAAAATTTCATAAATTGATTGTATACAAAAAACTGCTCCTTCGATTAACAAAGGAGCAGATTATTTAAATTACTTATTTGAAAAAAAATTATGGAACAATTGCAGTTACAAAATTAAAGGTATTATTATCACAATATGTTAAGTCTGATAGTTCTGTAACTCCGTCTCCGTTTACATCAGAGGGGATGTAACCTGAATAAAAATTAAAAGCATCATTATCTATTACAGAATAATCTGAGAGATCTACTAATCCGTCCTGATTTACATCAGCAGTAAAAGAAGCATATCCTGCATTAGGTCCGGCTACAAATATACTGTTATTACCAAAAGTTTTAGATATTGAATTTGTAAAATTATACGGTGTTACTGGATTGTTCAATTGTTCACAGGCAGAATGACTGAATACTTTTATATGATTTCTGTGAATTACTTCAAAATAGTAACATGTACCTGAAATTGCATTTGGAAAATCTAAAGTACCTTCACCTAAAAAATTTAAAAAAGTTTTTGAATTGTCAACAATAGCATAAGGTGATGTCTGACTTCTCAAATTAACTTTTACAGTATCAGCGTTCATTGTTGTTCCATTAAAAAAACCTTCGAGATAAAATTTCAATGCTAACTTAAGTGAAGCAGAGCTTGCAACTCCAAAATCTGAAAATGAAGTGAGTCCGGAAGCTTTCAAACTGTTTCCAGTCACAACTGTATTCAGACATTCCCAAGAGCTTGTATAATCTGCTCTCTTTACAATATATAATCTTGATGGATCTGAAACTGATCCAAATGATGAAATGTCAATCGTAATATCATAATTTGCATCTCCATTTAAGTCATCCCCTGTATATGAAACAGTGTACCAATTATCAGTAGCTATAAAATCCGGAGTAAAAACAGAACCATTACCGGTAGTAGCAGTTGTATTCGGTTTAATTTGAGGAGAAGCAAGAGACGGAACAGGAACCTGATCAATATGTTCAGTAACCTGTAAAAGTCCACCGCCGGGATTATCATTTTCAAGGACTTTTATAGAAGCAGGCTGACCAATAGAATTAAAGTTAAATGATAGTTCATTTAAAACATAAGTTCCGGGTGAATTAATAACAGCAGTAGAATAGTCATCAGCATTCTCAACTACAAAGTTATCAATAAACAAATTGTTTCCATAAGCACAAACACCTCTGTAAGCAAACAGAAGATAATTTTGACCGGCAAAAGCACTAAGGTCTATTGTTTCATGTCTCCAGTGAGAAGTTGAATTAGGACTATATGCCGTTTCCTGTGATGGAACAGTTGCATAAGAAGGAGATTGATTAAAGGATTTCCTGTAAGCAACCGGCAAGTCAACAAAGGTATTTCCAAAATCTGTTGATACAAGAAACTGCATTGAATCATTATTATCATTATAGGAAGCATATGCTACATAAAAATGAATAACAGGGTGAGTCAGAGTTGTAAAATCCATTATCGGTGAAATAACATAACCATCAGGACCGGGAGAATAGGAAAAAAAATTGCAAATTAAAGCTGCATCATTTGCATAACCTGCAGGATTGACATAAGATGTACCAAGGCTCCAAATTGGAATTCCCTGAACCGGATTCCATCCAATAGGATTATCACCGGTTTCTACATAAGGATAGGTATTTATCTGAGCATGTGACCCGACACTTAGAAAGACTAGAATTAAAACAAGAAATAATTTTTTCATTTTTCAGAATTTAATTTTTAAAAATTTAAAGAAATCCGGATACATTTTTTTTAATAAAAATACCCGTTTTTATTTTTTCCCTTTAAATGAAATTTTTTTGCGTCTAAACTTTAGGTTAGGAATTCAAAAATTACTAATTTCGAATAAAAAATTAATACTTTACAGAAATAAAGTTAAATCATATTTTTATTTGTACAAATTATAAAATTTATACTTAATTTCCAATATATTATTATAGCAGATAATTAATTTACTTAAAGTAAAATATTAAACAGGCAGGATTTTTATATAAAAGTATCAGGCATAATGCAGATTTTTTCAAATGAAATTTGAATTCAACTAATTATTTAAACAAATGTAATTTTCTTACTCCGAGAAAAGTAATTAACCGTCGTTAATTTTAAAAATGGATACCTATAGGTGAATTGTTGACATTAATATCTCTACTTTTCTTTATAATATTGAAGCTACCTTAAATTTGTTAATAATTTTCAAGAGTGGAAATCTGATTACCATTAGTGTTATATACAATCAGATTTGTATTTGAGATTTAATAAAATAAAAAACTTTAAATGTACTTGGATTAATGGGATATTGAATTAGACTGAATTTACATATAGGTTATTGAAATACTAAAACTGAAATTTTTTATGTATTGATATGTCAAATTCGCTTCAATTTTGTTACCGCTGAATTGAGAAAAAACTTATTTTTTATTTTTAATATATTTATATTTCAAAAAAAGAATTTTGAAAAAAAAATTTCCTCTATTCATTTTACTGATTTTACCTGTTTCAATAATTATTATTTCACTTTACTTTAAGCATTCCATCGGTGAATATTTTTTATACCGCGACCCATCTTATGTTTATCTTTTAAATTCCCTGAATTTATCACAAATGTCCGGATATGGAGTCGGCCATATAGATCATCCAGGCACTACACTTCAGATCATCGGCGCAATTGTAATAAAATGTTTCTATGTCATACAGGGTCAGAGTGTAGACATTGTACATGATGTAATATCCAGACCGGAGTTTTATCTTGGAAGGATTAATTCAGTAATTGTTGTGATGATATCTGCAGCTCTTTATATTTTAGGAATAACAGTTTATAAAATATCCGGAAACATTTATTCGGCATTATTTCTTCAGTTAACACCATTGTGTTCAGCAACTATTTATTATGACCTGACAAATGTTAACCCTGAGATTCTATTGATTTTTTCTACTCTTCTGCTTATTGCGTTTATAATTTTTTATTTGAATAAAGATGAAAAAGATAAAAATAATAGTTTCAAATTAACAATTGTATTTGGAATTATCTTCGGATTTGGATTAGTAACTAAGATTTCATTTTTTCCGGTTTTACTGATACCATTATTTCTGATCAAGCGAATTTCATATAAGTTTTATTTTCTTGCAATTACAGCAATTGTTTTTTGCCTTCTTTTGACACCTGTAATTTCTTTTGATCAGATATTTAAATTTGCTGCCTGGATAAAATCTATTACAACAAACAGCGGATTGTACGGTATGGGAAATCCTGAAATTATAGATACTTCAAGTTTTTTCGGAAACCTAAAAAAGATTTTAATTAATGAACTAATGTTTACGATTTCATATGTTTTAGCATTTACTACTCTAATTTTATATTTCATTCCAAGATTCAGAATTCAGATTCGCGAAAATAAATATTTTAATCTGCTGACAGGTATATTTTTTGCAATGAGTGTTCAGTTAATAATAGTTTCAAAGCATTTTACTTTTCGGTATATGCTTCCGGCACTTATGCTGTCAGTGTTATCCTTTTATGTTGTATTAAATTTAACATCCGGAATTTTACCTGAATATTTAAAAAGAAAAAAAAAACTAATATTTTCAACAGCCTTTTTAATATTCTTATTTTTTTCTTTAAAGACCTTTTATACTAAAACTTCAGATCTTTATTTCAAACAGAATGAATCTCATAGGATATTAAATTTTTTGGATGAAAATTATAAGCATTCAATTATTATATCAACAAATTTGTCATCATCAATAGAAGCTGCATTGCATCTCGGAGCTCGTTACTCAGGATCACAAAGAGAAAAATATTATACTGTAATTAATAGCTTGTACCCTGATCGTTATATTTTCAATATTTGGTATAAGGTTACTGAACTTATGGATAAGGATTTTCTGAGAACATTACTTATCGAAAAGAATAAATTTTTTTTTGACTGCAAAAGCACTATTGAGCTTAATGATTTTATACTATTTATAAGTCAGTTAACCGGATCGGAGAATATTACTTACAAAGAAGTTTATTCAAATAAAAGAGAGGAAAAAATATACGAAATAGAATTAAATCCATAAAAAATTTTTCACAAATCATTACAGTTTAATCTTCATATTTTAAAAATCTGTTCAGCCGGATTTGGCATTTCATAAATTCTGAGATTCGTAAAAAAAATATTAAATATTTTTATATAAACTATTATATCAGAAGACAATTGATATAAAATAAAAATCCGCCGGAGTAACTGCAGATGCAGTAAAACCTCTGACGGATTTAATATTTTACGCTCAGAAAAATCCGGAATTAAATTACAAACAATTTTATATTATTTGATCAAAAGCATTTTCTTACTCTGACTGAAATTATTTCCCGCTGTCAGGTTATAAAAATACACACCGCTCGGGAGGTTATTACCTAAAGCGTCTCTACCGTTCCACTTTACATTATAAGAACCTGAAAGTTGTTTAGTATTTACAAGATTAGAAATAATTTTACCATTAGCGTCATAAACAACCAGATTTACATTTGAAATCTCAGGTAAATAATATTTGATTGAAGTTTCAGGATTAAAGGGATTTGGAAAATTCTGTTCGAGTATAAAAGTATTTGGGGTTTCTAAGTTATTATTATTTACACCAACCAGATCACTTTTATTGAATCTATAGACAATTCCGTTTACACTGCACATATACAATTCATTATTTTGATCAGTGCCCCAGGAAAGGATACTTCCTGCTGCAGTTAAGATCTGTGAATCTTCAGTCACTACACCATTTTCATATTTAAGTTTCCAAACTTTTCTACTACAATAATCTCCGTAAATATATCTGCCATAAAGTTCAGGTCTTCTTTGTCCTCTATAAACATATCCTCCGGCAACAGAACAATCTGAACCGACATTTTGGTAAACTTTGACAGGAAAGGTATAGGTTGATGGAGTAGAGCAACCTGAAGTATTAAATGGATTGTTTCCTTCGTAGCATCTCCATCCATAATTTTTACCATTTTCTATGATATCAATTTCTTCCCAAGCATCCTGACCTACATCGCCGCACCAAATTTCACCTGTAACCGGATCTACACTCATTCTCCATGGATTTCTCATTCCAATAGTAAATATTTCAGCTCTACCACCTCCACCAGCAAATATGTTTGAGGATGGGATTCCATAATTTGTAAGAGCGGTTGTGGTATCTACATTTATTCTAAGAATCTTTCCTAGTAATTCTGTTAATGTCTGCGCTCTGTTTCCCGGGTCACCACCACTGCCACCATCACCGGTACCAATATGAAGATAACCATCCATTCCAAAAAAGATCATACCTCCATTATGATTTGAATATGGCTGAGCAATTGTTAGAAGTATGAATTCACTTAAAGAATCTGCTTTATCCGGATCAGAAGGACTTACACTGAATCGGGAAACAACAGTAGCACCATCACCAGATCTTGTATAGTTAACAAAAAGATATCCATTAGAAGAATAATTCGGGTGAAAAGCCACACCAAGCAAGCCTCTTTCACTGCCGTTAATAATTTTATTACTGATATCCAGATAGGTTTTGTTGATTGAAGTTAAGGAATCATTTGGTAAAACTTTTATTCTTCCGGTTTTTTCTACTATGAAAACTCTGTTAGTCTGATCATTTGAATGAGTAACATACAGAGGATTATCGAAAGTTGTATTGGGAAAAGCATTTTGTAATTCAAAGGGTTGAGCAAAAGTTAAATTTCCATAAATCGTAAAAATAAATAACAAAGTAAATATTTTTTTCAGATACATTTTATCTCCTGGGTTAAATGTCCGGACGTATTTAATAGAATATACCGGACAATAGTTAATAATTTAAATTTAAGTGTTATAATATTGATTTGTAATTGAATAAAATAGTTAATAACTATTCACAATATAATTGACATAATGATATACATTTAACAGTTATTAAAAATTTCACAGCAGTGATTTTTTTATGTGTATAAACCGTTTTAACGGTTTGTGTCGGATGATAAACCGTTTTAACGGTTTGTGTCGGATGATAAACCGTTTTAACGGTCTGTGAATACTTACATTTCTTTTAAAAAATTGTTTGGACAAAAAAGCACGTTCAATTTCAAATTTTGCAAAAGTATGGAATGAAGTTTCACTATTCATTACAATAAATATATGAGTATTTGCTTATTTCTTAAAACCAGATTTAAAATTTAAAAAACAATCTTAAATAATTAAATATTTAACTAAACAAATAATTACTTTTTAATATTTTATTCGCAAATCTTTAAACAAACCGTTAAAACGGTTTATTAACCATATCAAATTTCAACCTCAACTCCATATTAATCTTTTTAGAAAAAGATTTATAATCCAAAAGATTTTTTCCTTTTACAAATTTCTAATTTCAGCTCCGCTGATATAAACCGTTAAAACGGTTTATTCAAATTCCGCAAAACAATTTACAATATTTTCCGTCCTTAAAAATATTAAACAAAATGTAAATGTATTTTAAAAAAACTATTAATTTATAATTGCATTTTTTATATTGAAAATTATCAAAACCACTAAGGAGATTTTAACTATGACCAAAAAGACAATTGTCTGTTCTGTTTTCCTATTATTTTTTTCAATTATTTTTTATTCTTGCGGAGACAGTGGCAATAAGAAAACTACTTCCAGTACGAATACACAACCAATTTCAATTAAAAAATTTGATACACCTGTAGGTGCTGATCCTTCTGTTTCTGCCGAAATGGGTGGTGAAGGTTTTTCCGGAGAAGGTTGGACCACTACTTCAACTTACAATTATATCGGTGATCCGAAAGCTTTAAAAGGAGGTTCGATTACTTGGTCTATTCCTGACTTCCCTGCTACTCTTAGACTTTATGGAAAAGATGAGAATTCTTACTATACAAGAGTTATGCAAAGAATGGTTTATGAATCACTGTTGGATCAGGATCCGGTTAATGAAGATTTTACCCCGAGACTTGCTTCTCATTGGCAGATATCCGAAGATAAAAAAACGTTTAAATACAGAATTAATCCAAATGCAAGATGGGCAGACGGAAAGCCTGTCACAACTGAAGATGTTCTCGCTACCTGGAAACTTGCAGTTGATCCGGGATTACTAACCGGCGGGGATGAGATCTATAAATCTTATCTTCAGGACCCGGTTGCTGAAAGTAAATATATAGTTTCATTCAAATCCAATAAAGACGGCTGGATCTCATTTTCAATTGCTTCAGGATTCAGAATTTTACCTGCTCACTTTATAGGAAGTGTTAATGCTACTGAGTATCTGGAAAAATTTAATTACGATGTTGTACCGGGAAGTGGACCATATTATGTTATGCCTGAAGACGTTGTAAAAGGCAGATCCATTGCTATGAAAAGAAGAAGTGATTACTGGGGCGAAAAAGAAAGATTTGCTACAGGATTATACAATTTCGATATCATGAAAACTGAAGTTGTCTCTGATGAATCTCTTCAATTTGAGAAATTTAAAAAAGGTGACATCGACATTTATTCTGTAAACAGAGCTCAGTGGTGGGCTGAAAGAACAGATATTGAAGAAGTTCAAAGAGGCTTAATTGTAAAGAAAAAAATATTTAATCAGAATCCGGTTGGACTTTCAGGACTTGCTTTAAATATGAGAAAAGCCCCGTTTGATGATATTAAAATTCGAAAAGCTTTTCAAATGCTTTATGATGTAAACAAGTACAATGAAAAATTATTCTTTAGTTCTTATAAACCACTAAAATCACAATTTACCGGAACTGTCTATGAAAATCCAAACAATCCTGCTATGTCATTTAATCTTGACAGTGCAATTTTGCTTTTAGAAGAAGCAGGCTGGAAAGATAAAAATGCTGAAGGATACAGAACCAAAAGCGGTAAAATGTTTGAAATCGATATGGTCTATACACAGCCAAGTCAGGAAAGATATCTGACAATATTTCAGGAAGATCTGAAAAGAGCTGGTATTAAGTTAAACCTTAAACAGGTGGATGGTACTACTCAGTTTAAAATTGGTAACGAAAGAAGTTTTAGTATCATTCCTGTTGCCTGGTCCGGACAAAATCCTCCTTCACTGGATTTTGGTTATATCTCTAAAACTGCTGATGACCCTAACAGTACTAACTGGCCCGGATACAAGAGCGATCGTGTTGATGAACTTGCCATTCAATATAATCTCGAATATGATAAATCAAAAAGAGTAAAGATGGTCAGAGAAATTGATGCTATTATTTCTGCACAGCAGCCATATGTATATGGATGGGGAGCTGATTATACAAGATTATTGTGGCATAATAAATTCGGTTATCCGGAATGGTATTTGTCCAGATTTGATGAATATTATGGTCCGACAGACTACGGAGTATTTTCCATGTGGTGGATAGATCCGAAAAAAAATGCTGCTTATGAAGAAGCAGTTAAAGATAAGTCCAAGAAATTACCTGTAGAAGAAGTGGACAGTAAATTCTGGATTGATATTGCTGAAAGAGAAAACACCGGAGAAGTAATTAAACTTAACGATAATTAATTATATGCAGGCAGTTTTTTTATACTGCCTGTTTTTTTTTATATTTTTTTTATTAATGAAATAAAAATTTAATCTTATGACTTCTTATTTTATAAGAAGATTTCTGCTAATAATCCCGACTTTTTTTGGTATCACTCTGATCACTTTTCTGATCCTGCAATTTGTTCCTGGAGGTCCCATCGAAATGGAAATTATGAAGATGCGGATGGGCGGATCTCAGGGAGGATCAGAATCCGGAAGCTCAGGTAATACAACTCAAAATATTCCCCAGTCAGCTATTGATGAACTGAATAAATTTTATGGGTTTGATAAACCTATTACTGAAAGATATACTATCTGGGTTACAAATCTTTTGAAATTTGATCTTGGAAAATCTTATGTTTATGCTGAGCCGGTTACAGATGTAATTTTCTCGAGATTTCCTATATCGATTTATTTTGGTCTCATTGGATTTATTCTCACTTATATTATCTGTGTTCCTTTAGGAGTTTATAAAGCTGTTAAAAATGGATCCACATTTGATTTTGTTTCATCTGCCCTTGTTTTTATTGGCTATGCTATACCCGGGTTTGCGTTTGGTGCTTTGATGCTTGTATTGCTCGGCGGAGGAAGTTTTTGGGATGTATTTCCGCTTGGTGGATTCAGAGCTGATGATTTTGAATCTCTTTCTTTTATGGGAAAAGTAAAGGATCAGATCAACCATACTGTCTTACCCGTAATTAGTTATTTAATTGGAAGCTTTGCAACTCTTACTATTTTAACAAAAAATTCCGTGATCGAAAATCTGAGTCAGGATTATATCCGAACTGCTTTTTCAAAAGGGCTTTCTGAAAAAAGAGTTATTTTCGGACATGCACTCAGGAATTCACTTATCCCGATCTCAACCGGACTTGGACATGCTATTTCACTGGTCTTAGCAGGTAGTGTACTTATTGAAAGAGTTTTTAATATCAATGGAATTGGTCTTCTGAGCTTTGATTCCATTGTTCAGAGAGATTATCCTGTTGTAATGGGAATTCTTGTTATATCTACACTTTTACTTTTATTAGGTAATATTTTATCTGATATTATTTATGCAATAGTAGATCCAAGGATTCGATTTAAATAGTCCGTTTAAGTAATCCGTTTTTGAAATCATGTAACAATTAAATTTTTCTATGTCAGAAAATAAACCTGAGAAAAACGTTTCAACATCAATCCTTCAGAAAAGATGGAAAAAATTTAAGACACTTAAAAGAGGTTATTATTCTTTTTTACTAATCTTAATTTTATATATCCTGTCTTTTTTACTTCCGTTCTTTATTGGAAGAGATGCACTGGTAGTTAATTATAATGGTGAATTTTATTTTCCCGTTTTCAAATATCATTCAGCTGAATCTCTGGGACAGGATCTTCAGGGCGAAGCAAATTACAGACTTTTAAAGAAACAGTACGCACAGGAAGATAATGGTAACTGGGTACTGCTGCCTTTGTATCCATTTGGACCTAATGAAAATCTTTTAGATGAAATGGAAGGAAATCCACCTACAGCGCCGACTTCCACACATTGGTGCGGAACCGATGACAGAGGCAGAGATGTTTTTGCAAGGCTTGCACATGGATTTAATATCGGACTTTCATTTTCAATTATAGTTACTTTTTTTACTTACATAGTTGGTATCATTATCGGATCCATGCTCGGATTCTATGGAGGGAAAATTGATATTTTTGGTCTCAGACTTATTGAGATCTGGAGCACGCTCCCCTTCTTGTATGTCATCATTATTATCAGTTCTATCGTACAGCCGAATTTCATTTTACTGATCTTTATTCTTACACTTTTTGGATGGATAAGTATAACTTATTATATGCGTGGAGAATTTTACCGTGAGAAAGCCAGAGATTACGTATCTGCTGCTGTTTCTATGGGAGCTAAAAACAATAAAATAATTTTCAGCCATATTTTACCAAATTCTCTTACACCTGTAATTTCTTACGCTCCCTTTGCTATAGTTGCAAATATTTTTTCACTCGTATCTCTTGATTTTCTCGGATTCGGGTTACCGCCTCCGACATCAAGCTGGGGTCAGCTCATGCAGCAGGGATTAAGTAATATTGACAACTGGTGGCTGATCGTAACTCCTTTGTTGGCAATGTTTTTTACTTTGCTGACTATTGTATTTATCGGTGAAGCGATCAGAGAAGCTTTTGATCCAAAAGTATACTCAAGACTCAGATAAAATTGTTAGAGTATTTTAATTGTAAAGTCTACTATACCGGACTGCTGCTAAAGTTTATTGTGTTGAAAAATTTTGTGTAAATTTATAATTGAACAAAATGTTTATTATTTTATTAATTCTTTAAATGGAAAAGAAAAAGCTTCTTGAAATAAAAAATCTCCGTACTTATTTTTTTGTTGAAGATACAGAAAAGCACAAAGCTCTTCACGAAGAATTAACTGATCCCCGATTAAAAGAATTATATGCATCAGATAAATATCTAAAAAATAAAGTACCTGCTAAAGCAATTGATGATGTGAGTTTTAATATTTATGAAGGTGAAGTTTTAGGTATTGTAGGCGAATCTGGTTCAGGGAAATCTGTAACTGCATATTCTATTACCAGACTTATTCCAGATCCACCGGGTAAGATTGTCAGCGGTGAAGTCATTTTTAAAGGGAAAGATCTTCTGAAGATTTCCTTTGATGAAATGAAAAAATACAGAGGCAATGAGATCTCTATGATTTTTCAGGAACCTATGACTTCTCTAAATCCTGTAATGAAAATTGGTGATCAGATTATTGAAGCTATTTTAAATCATGAAGATATATCAAAAGATGATGCTGTAAAAAAAGGAATTGAAATGCTGACATTGGTTGGTATTCCCTCTCCCGAAAAAAGAATGAAAGATTATCCTCATCAGTTCAGCGGAGGTATGAGGCAGAGAGTTATGATCGCAATGGCTTTATCTTTGCATCCGTCTTTACTTATAGCTGATGAGCCTACTACTGCTCTCGATGTAACTATTCAGGCTCAGATACTTGAGCTGATGCTTAGACTTAAAAAGGAAAGAGAAGATTCTGCAATACTTCTGATAACACATAACCTTGGTGTTGTCGCTGAAACCTGCGACAGGGTAATTGTAATGTATGGCGGAAAAATTCAGGAAATATCTGATGTGGGTCCTCTTTTTGAAAATCCTCTTCATCCTTATACGATGGGTTTATTGTCATCTCTGCCCGATCCGGATGCTCCGCTTGAAGAGCTTAAAGCAATACCGGGAAATATTCCTCATATTCTCGAATTACCAAAAGCCTGTAAATTTAATACCCGATGTACTAAAGCTTTTGATAAATGTTTTGAGGTCGAGCCCGAGCTGATTGAGTTCGAAAGTAATAGATTTGTTAGATGTCATTTGTATGAAAATGAAAATTGATTTAATATTTTTATATATCCATATATCATTTTGAAATCAGATAATTATTCAATTGAAACCTGAAAATATTTTAGAAATAAATGATCTTAAAGTAAAATTCCCAGTGACAGGTGGTTTATTATTAAGAAAAATAGCTGAAGTAAAAGCTGTGGACGGTGTCAGCCTTGAATTAAAAAGAGGTGAAACTCTCGGACTCGTAGGCGAATCCGGATGTGGTAAATCTACAATTGGTAAAGCCGTTATAAATATTTTAAGATTTTCATCTCCCGATGTGGAGATCACCGGAGAGGTCTGGCTTAAAACTGAAAAAGGCGAAGTCGATCTGAATAAACTCTCAAGAAATGAAATGAGACAACACAGAGGTTTGATACAAATGATATTTCAGGATCCATATTCTTCTCTTAATGCTAGGATGTCAGTCGGTCAGATTATAGAAGAGCCTCTTCTCTATCATACTAACATGAATAAAAAAGAAAGAGAAGAAAGAGTCGCTTGGCTCCTGGAAAAAGTCGGCCTGCAGGCTGAACAGTCAAAAAGATATCCGCATGAATTTTCAGGTGGTCAGAGACAAAGGATCGGTATCGCAAGAGCATTGTCAACAAATCCAAAGATCATAATTGCTGACGAGCCGGTATCTGCACTTGACGTTTCTATTCAGGCTCAGGTAATTAATCTGCTGCAGCAGCTTCAGGAAGAATTTGATCTCACTATTTTATTTATCGCTCATGACCTTTCTGTCGTCGAGCATATCAGCTCAAGAATTGCAGTTATGTATCTTGGCAATATTTGTGAACTCGGAGGCGGATACAGAGTTTATCATAATCCGATTCATCCATACAGCCGAGCTTTGCTGTCAGCAGTACCCTTGCCAAATCCAAAACTGAAAGGTAAAGAAAGAGTAATCCTCAAAGGCGACGTTCCTTCACCAATGAATAAGCCAAGCGGCTGCGGATTCCGAACCCGATGTCCAATTGCAAAACCTGAATGTGCCGATTTTATTCCGATACTTGAGGAAAAAGAAGAACAACATTATGCAGCATGTCCTTATGTATCTGCCTGATCTTTTTTAAAAATGGAATTATTTTTTACCGTAAGTTGCAATTACCGTAGAGTTTAGTCCTCCTCTTATACTGTACTCCCCTTTTACTTCCATCCACTTTGGTTTCAATGCATTAACAAGATCATCAAGAATTCTGTTTGTAACATTCTCATAAAATATTCCTTCATTCCTGAATGCCTGCAAATAATATTTCAGTGACTTCAGCTCAATGCATTTTTTTTTTGCAATAAAGGAAATTGTCAGAACACCAAAATCGGGCTGACCGGTTTTTGGACAGACAGATGTAAATTCATTTACCCTGTGAATTATCATATAATTTCTGTCAGGGAATGAATTATCAAATGTCTCAAGTAATTTCACTTTGTTCGGATCTGTTTCTATTGGATTGATTTTTTTCATGACGCAAATTATTGAATGAAGAATTAAATATAAAGTTAGAATTATTTATATCTGAAAACTTTTCAGCATATTTTGTAAATTGCTTTCTCTTAAATCAATATTCAAAATTAAAAATTTTAAATGTCATCAAATAACTCATATCAAAAAAGAATTCTTATTACAGGTGCTGCGGGATTTCTAGGTTCACACTTAAGCGACAGATTTATAAAAGAGGGATATCACGTCATTGGCATGGATAACCTTGTTACCGGTTCAAAAGATAATATAGCTCATCTTTTTCCTCTGAAAGAATTTGAATTTTATTTTCATGACGTTACAAAGTTCGTTCATGTACCCGGCAAGCTTGACTATATATTACATTTTGCATCTCCTGCCAGTCCTATTGACTATTTGAAAATTCCTATACAGACTTTAAAGGTTGGCTCTCTCGGCACTCATAATCTACTTGGTCTTGCAAAAGAAAAGAAAGCAAGATTCCTCATAGCATCGACTTCAGAGATATACGGCGATCCGATGGTGCATCCGCAGAATGAAGAATATTGGGGTAACGTAAATCCTATCGGTCCACGCGGAGTATATGATGAAGCAAAAAGATTTATGGAAGCTATCACCATGGCTTATCATACTTATCACGGACTTGAAACAAGGATCATCAGAATTTTTAATACGTATGGTCCGAGAATGAGACTCGATGACGGAAGAGCTTTGCCGGCTTTCTTCGGACAGGCGATAAGAGGTGAAGATATTACTGTATTCGGAGACGGCAGTCAGACAAGATCATTCTGTTATGTAGATGATCTGGTGGAAGGAATTTACAGATTACTGTTAAGTGAATATGCTAATCCTGTGAATATCGGAAATCCTGATGAGATTACAATAAAAGAATTTGCTGAAGAAATAATTAAATTGACCGGAACTGATCAGAAAATAATTTACAAAACTTTACCAACCGACGATCCAAAGCAGAGACAGCCTGACATTACAAGAGCTAAAGAATTGTTAGGATGGGAGCCGAAAGTTCCAAGAGCTGAAGGTCTGAAAATTACTTATGAGTATTTTAAGAATGTAGTTAACACCAGTGAAACGGTTTAAATAAATTTCAATAATAAATTTTAAATATTAACTTTAATTACACAAGAAACATTAATTAAATACAGACCTAAAAATGCTCGTTTCCAATCTACAGTTTGGAAATGCAAAATTCAGACGAAACCCCGTTTCGTAAAACTTCTTTCAAAAGAATTCAAAAATAAATTTCGTAACTTCAAAAATTAAATAATACCGGCTGTATAAAATTTACAGCCGGATTTTTTTATATTGAAATAATAAGATCTTATTTCAGTTAAATAAAATCATTTCCAATACTTTCAAATAATCCGGCCTGAAGATCTTTCTCTGAAACAATACCTTCCGATAATTTCCAGTCAATATTCAAAGCCGGGTCATTATACAGGATCGACCTCTCATCTTTTTTACTGTAAAGTGCAGTACATTTATAGGAAAAAATTGCTTCATCGGAAAGAACTGAAAAGCCATGTGCAAAGCCTGCCGGTATCCATATCTGTTTATGATTTTTACCTGTCAGTTCAATCGAAACATGTTTACCATAAGTCGGAGAACTGCTTCTGATATCAACAGCTACGTCAAGCACACTTCCCGATATTACCTGACAAAGTTTTCCCTGAGCAAATTCTCCCACCTGATAATGAAGTCCACGGATCGTTCCTTTTACTGACTTTGAAATATTATCCTGAACAAATTCAGCATTTATTCCCGCTTCATTATAATTCTTTTTGTTATAAGATTCAAAAAAGAATCCTCTTGCATCAGGAAAAAAATCCGGCTCAATTATCAGCACACCATCTACTTCAGTCTTTATTATATTCAATTTTAAAAATTAATTTTCTTTGAGGACTTTTTCCAGATAAGTCTTATAAAGTGAATTCGGTATTTTCGAAATTGATCTTTCAAATTCATCCTTATTTATAAATCCTTTATGGTAAGCAATCTCTTCAATGCATGCAACTTTCAATCCCTGTCTGTCTTCTATTACTCCAAAAAAATTCGATGCCTGCAAAAGTGATTCAGGTGTTCCCGTATCTAACCAAGCAACTCCCCTGCCGATCTTCTCCACATTAAGCTTACCCTTCTGTAAATAAACATTATTCACATCCGTGATTTCAAGCTCGCCTCTGGCCGACGGCTTAATGTTTTTGGAAATTTCAACTACTTCATTATCATATACATAAAGTCCTGGAACTGCAAAATTTGATTTTGGATTATCAGGTTTTTCTTCTATTGAAATTGCCTTACCGGTATTGTCAAACTCAACTATACCGTATCTTTCCGGATCATTCACTCTGTATCCGAATATTGTAGCTCCGTCATTTTTCTGCATTGCTCTGTAAATGAAATCAAGATTTCCGTAGAAAATATTATCACCAAGTATCAAAGTTGCACCGTCATTTCCTATAAACTTCTCACCGATAATAAATGACTCAGCGATTCCATTTGGAGCTGTCTGTAAAGCATATTCGATTTTGATACCATAGTCTGCACCGTCTTCAAATAATTTCTGATACAGCGGAATGGTCTCTTCATTTGATATGATCAGTATCTCTTTAATATTCGACAACATGAGAATTGATAACGGATAATAGATAAGCGGTTTGTCATAGATAAGTGTAAGCTGTTTACTGTAAACTTTTGAGACGGGATACAAACGTGATCCGGCGCCTCCGGCTAAAATTATACCTTTCAAAAAATTGTAATTTAAATTTAAAATTCAGTTAGCAATTTATTGATTCACATTGCAAATTTAAAGTTTAATTTTTTTCGGAATTAAAACCATTTGTAAAAATTAAGTTTTAACTGTTAATTAGAATCATAATAATTATTTTGAAATTGATTTTTAGAACCTATGATGAAAAATTCAATTTTATGATATTTAAAGAAGATATGATTTTTGAAAAAAAATAATGAAAAAAATAACCAGCATATTATTCCTTTAGGTAACGGATGGGCTGTGAAA
>DAORRV010000021.1:35483-44751 GCA_035443185.1 Ignavibacteria bacterium
GAAATCTAAATCAGCACCTGAAAATAAATTCAGGTGCTGAATAGAAAATAAATTAAAGATTTTCTGATTTTATTCAGTCTCTGACATAGCTTCAACATTTAGAGTCTCAGCTATTTCTGTAAGTTTTTTATCAGCAGCACCTTCCTCGTCTAAAGTTTCCTGCAGAAGATCTTTTATATCATCCATTCCCAAAAGTCCGGCATAAGTTCTTGCACATCCATATGATGCCATTTCATAATGTTCGACTTTCTGTGCTCCGCAGATCAATGCAACATCTCTTACTTCATCTTCCATATCTTCTTCAATTATCTCCTTACCTTCATTTGCCAGTCCTTCCATAGCTTTACATTTTTTTCCGGTAAGTGATTTTCCGATCAGTTTTGATATTTTATCCAGTCGTTCGATCTGATTTTCAGTTTCTTTCAGGTGATCCTCGAATGCCTTTTTTAATTCATCAGATGTCGCTGCTTTTGCCATCTTTGGCAGAACTTTTGTTATCTGCTTTTCTGCGCTGTAAAGATCTTTTAATTCTTCAATTAAAAAATCTTTGAGTGTTTTTTGCTTTGCCATTTTGATTTTGTTTTTTAATTATTAAAAAAAGTTGTTTATTATTTTATTTAAAGCGAATTACTATAAATTTTTAAGTAAAAGATCCGGCAGATCTATTAATTAATGTTCATTTAAATTCTATTGAATTTTTAAGTGTAACCTTAATCAGACTACTATTCTTTTTAATGGAATCATTTATTTTATTCTCCAGATAATTTAAATTTGATATTGAGTTTTCTTCTATGATTGAATTAGAATTTAATATTCGAAAATCATATTCAAGTTCTTCTTTTGTCTTTATAAAAGAAGATTTATATTTTTTGTCCATTTCAATTATTAATTTAATTTTTTTATTTTACTATATTTACTGACAATATCCGTGCCATTGAATAAAAGTAAAATTTCATTTAAAAAAAGAAATAATTTTTTCAATTAATAAATTTTTTTGACAAAATTGACATATTTCTGACATTAATTCTAACAGTAAGCCAAAAGTTAACTACTTCTAATTTTATTTCTTTACAGCATTACAATGAAATGGACTAAAAAGAATTGATTTTATGCATTTGTAATTGATTTGAAAAATTTAAAATTACGGCATACAAAATGATACTTTAATATCTGAATGAAAAAAATATTTAAAAAGTTATTTAAAATATTTCTGTGGCTGACCGGACTCTTTATAATATTTCTGGTTGCACTGTTTATTTTTATTCAGACAGATATGTTTAATAATCTTGCACTGGATTTTGCAACTAAAAAATTAAATGAAGGATGGAATGAAAAGGAAAGTGTAATATCCGCAGGATCAATCAGCGGTAACATATTTTCCAATCTGAAGCTGGAAGATATTTTAATTACTGTAAAATCTGATACGATCATAAAAATTAATACACTTAGTTTAAAATATGATATCTGGGGCTTGCTCGATAAACAGATCAGGTTAGAAAATGTTATTATTAATTCGCCTGACATTAATTTTACAAAAATAAGTGATTCTACAGGCTCTCTGATCTGGAATTTTTCTAAATTATTCAGCTCTGCTGAAGAGGATAAAGATACATCCGGAACAGGATTTGACTGGGATATTGAACTAAATGATTTGAAAATATTAAACGGATCATTTACTACTAATACTCCGGTTCAGAAACAGACAGACTCATTAACACTTCAAAACGACAGTTTAAATAATTTTAATTTTGAGAATTTAAAAGTTTCCGATCTGAATGCAGATCTAAATGCAGAGTATTTTACAGACAATAAAATTCTAAATCTAAATAACCTTTCTTTTAAAACTCGATCAGGCTTCAGAATTGATACACTAAGTTTTAAGACAGAAATAAATCTAAAAGATACAACTATAGATTTAGATAACCTTAAATTTATTACCGGCAGATCTGATATTAGAATAAATAAAATCCATATAAATAAATTAAATCCTTTTGACAGTACTACTTTTATTAACTTTAAAGAGAAATTCTTCGAAGCTGATTTCAATATTGCAAAACTGGATTTTGATGATGTGAAATATTTTATCCCTGATGTTGAATATCTGGACAGTACCATCTCATTAACTATTAATGCCAAAGGAAAATACGGAGATTTTGATTTAGCAGATCTGACTCTCAGACTTCCGGATTCATATATCAATCTTACCGGAAATGTTCAGAATCTTGATGAACCTGATAGTTTATATCTTGATATTATTGCAAATGATCTTAGTATACAGACAGCCGATATTAAAAAAATATATAAAGATAATTCTATGGAAGATTATTCGCATCTTGGAAAAGTAAATGCTGATATTACTTTTACAGGTACGGTGAATAAATTCTTTACACAATTTGATATTAATACAAATGCAGGTTCTTCAGACGGGATTCTGAATCTTGATCTGACTGAGAAAAGTTACAACGGAAAGATAAGTACAAACAATCTGAACCTCGGAAATATCCTGAAGGATAACAGTATGAAATCTAACCTGAATTTATTTGCTGATTTTACCGGCAGAGGATTTGATCTGAAAAGCATGGCAGCTTCGGTAAAATTTAATATCAGCAGATCTTCCTTTGCAGGTTATGATGTAAGCCGGTCAGCAGGAAAAATTGATCTGCGTAACAGTAATGTAAATCTGAATATACTGTTTAGTTCATCTATTGCCAATATTGTTACTGCAGGGAGAATAAACATTGCAAATATGAATAATCCTGCTTATTCTTTAAAAGGGAAAGTAAATAATTTAAACATAGCCGGACTTACTAATGACAATAACGATGAAAGTAATCTGAATTTTGAATTTGATGTAAATGGCAGAGGTATTGATCCTGACAATATTCTTGGTAAATTTAATTTTGATATTCAAAATTCATCATATGCCGAAAATAATATTCCCGCTGTTCCGCTTAATATCGAGATTGAAAATAATTACGGAGCTCGTTCATATAAAATAATGTCAGATGCTTTTGATCTTAATGCTTCAGGAGATTTTAAATTCGGTTCATTATCAAAGGTCCTAAGCACAAATATAGGACTGATCTCGGACAGATTTAAATCCAGGTTGCTCCCTGATTCGACAGCGGTTACATATGAATCACAGACTAATTCATATTTGATCTCAAATGTTTATGACGACATCAATATGGATTTTGAATTTATTTTAAAAGACACTGCTGCTGCAGACAAGATTTTAAAACCGTTTGGAATTTTAATAGATGGAAATATCAAAGGAAGTATATTAAACAGCAGCGATAAATTTTCTTTAAGCACTGATATTATTCTGGATAAGTTTATATTCAGAGACACTGTCATTATTCTGCAAAATTTTAAATCGGATTTATCACTTACAAATAATTATCTGAAAGCAGATGAGTCAGGGTCAATCACCCCGTTTGAGATCACGTTAAATGCTGACGGAGATAAAATTGTTTATCAAAATTCTCCGTATGATTCTGTAAAAGTAGATCTGGATCTTAAAAACTCTGCAGCAGAAATTTCAATTAAAGCTAAACAGGATTCGTCATTGTCGGCATTCATAACCGGTAATATCGATCTGAGTAAAAATATTATTGCAGCTGACTTTGACAGTGTCAGAGTAAAATATCAATCGTCTTTGATTGAGAATAATAAAAATCTGCAGATCGGTTATATTCCTGATGATCAGGTTACCTTTGATCAGTTCGCGCTTAAAAGTGAAAATGTCATTTTGAATCTTAAAGGTAATTATTCATTATCCGGCTCAAGTGATCTTTCTCTTGAAGGTGAATCCATTCCGCTGTCAGATATTTACTCAATAATATTTCCCGTTGATACAACAAAAGTCTTAGCAAGGATCAACTATCCGGTTAAAGGAAACATTAACAAACTTTTTGTAAATTTCAAAGGGAATATCGATGAACCTTTAATAACTGCTGATATTCAGTCCGGTAACCTTGTTTATTCCGGCATTGATGAAGATCAGGATGTTGGAAATTTTCAGATAAAATTAAATTATGAAAATGAATCAGCAGATACAAAGATAAATTTTAATAATGCATCTTCAAAAGGACAGCTAAGCATAACAGGAACTATACCGGTCGAAAATCCGCTGATAGAAAAGGATACACTCACAAAAAGTAATCTGACCGGACCTGTAGATCTTAAATTTTCTTCCAAAAATTTTGAACTGAAATACTTTCTAAAGATATTTCCATCAATCCCTGAAATAGCCGGAAAACTAAACGGAGAGATAGCAGCAACAGGAAATGCAACTTCACCAGATTTAAAAGGATCAATTGCAATTGATGACGGGAATTTCTTTCTGGATATGACAGGTATGAATTATAAATTCAAACTCAAAACTTCAACTGAAAACTCGAAACTTGTAATTAATAATTTATCCATGTCCAGCACAGGAGATGTGGACAGACATTTTGATATTATGGGAAATATTGATTTCAGCGGAATGAAAATAAATGACATTGATCTCACTACATCCGGAGATATGGTCTTTCTTGATAATAATGTTACACAAAACAGTTTAGGGATCTATGGATATTTCAGGGCAGGCAGCGGATCTCCGGGTATTAAGATAAAAGGTAATCTTGATAAATTAAGTATGACCGGGCAGTTATTAATTGTAGATGCAACTATTTCATCTGTACCAATAGGAGGTACAGGTTATGATAATGTAACTGATAACTTTACATATATTCTGGAATCAGATTCTGCTGTCGTAAATTATGAACCTGAAGTGATCACTGAAGAAAGTAATTTTTATAAGATCGATCCATTTAAAAGAAGCAGATATATTTTAGAAGGCAGTAAAAGCAGTGCGGCAAACTTTCTTGATATTGACATAAATGTGAAAACACAGGATAAGATTTACGCCTCAATAGATTTTGATAATATTACACGCGACAGATTATTTGGAGAGCTGAAGGCAGATCTGAATATAAAAACCCGGGAAAATGAATTTCAGGCATTCGGTGAAGTTGATATTTCTGATGATTCATATTATCGTTTTTATAAAGATTTTAAGATCAGGAACAGCAGTATTTCTTTTAATGGACCTATTACAAATCCTGATCTTGATATACAGGCAGTTTATGAAGCCGTTAAAAATACTGAGGAATTTGGCACTTCCACCAGTATTCCTGTCGAAGTAAAACTGACAATTAATGGAACACCTGACGAACCTGAAATCGCACTTAATCTGGTCGAAGACGGTACAGAAGTCAGTGGAACTGACGCTCAGGCTGATGCAATTACTTTTCTGTTATTTGGAAAATATAAAAGTGAACTATCTACATCTCAAAGAACTTCCATTGCTTCAAGTCTAGGAACGAGTCTCGGTTCGCTGTATATTTCTTCTATTGTCTCTCAGACAGTAAGAGAAATACTTCCGTTTTTAGTAGATGCGCAGTTTAAATATTCAGAAGGAAACGTTACTGATACTGATGTAGAACTTACATCAGAAATCGGTGAAGCAACAGTAAAGGTAGGCGGGAAATTATTAAAGAATGTCAGAAATTTTGAATTTGAAATTGAATATCCGTTAAATAATTTTTTGAATCTGGATCTTCCGGAAACATTACTGCTGGTATTTTCAAGGGAAGAAGAAAGCAATGTAATATTTGGCAGTTCTGAAACTTCAACAAACACAGGAATCAAAGTAGTTTATAAGATCAAATATTAAAATGCTTCCCCTATTCCGAAATGGATTACAAACTTCTCTGAAAATATATTTGAGAAATCGTTTATAAGCCAGGCATTAGATCCGGTCGTTGGATCATATAATTTAAATCCAAAATCCACTCTGACAGGACCGATGAAAACATTATATCTTAATCCAAATCCGACAGCAACAGCGATCTGGTTAAATCTGAAATCTTCATCTGTGGGCCAGACATTTCCATAATCAATAAAAACTGCTCCGCTGATATTCTTTTTAAAATCCTCCGAACCCGGAAATAATTTTTGTCTCAGTTCAAAACTGCCTTCAATTAAAAAATCACCTCCGTCCATAGTATTAGTTAAAATACCATTTTCCTTTGCACCCCAGCCACGCAGACTGGTGCTGCCGCCACTGTAAAATTTATAAAACGGAGGAAGAGGAATGACCCTGTCTCCGCTGCCATATTCTATAATATCTCCTACAAGAATTTTCGTTGCAAACACTGAACTCCCCTGTTCACGGGCAAGATCAAAATAAAAGTTATTACTGGTGAATAATTTTAAATATTGTGAATAAAAAAGATTCGGCTCAAATGTATTTATTAAAATTTTCGGAAAAAGACCTGCACTTCCCAGAGTAATGGAATGATAAAAACCTTTTGAAGGTGAAAAAACATTGTTCGTATTATCATGGACGAAAGTCGTACTCAGTAAGGAATTGAAAACTGTCTGAGACGGATCGGCAAAATCACTGTAATCAGATCTCAGAAGCTCAAATGTAAGATCTAAGGATGCATTATTGTAAAAAGTGAAATCGGTAAATGCCTGTACATATGAGATAAGGTTTCCAATATAATAATTTTTTGAATTTTCTACATTATATAATCCAAGAGTTATTTTATCTACAAGATAGGAATTTGAATTGAATACATGCGGCTGAGTAACTGATGTAGAAAATTCCAGACGGTTTACATCCAGTGAATTAATTAATCCGTCAGCAGATAAATTAAAAACCTTTCCGCCGCTGAGAAAATATTTATTTATATACTGGACTCCCCCGCCGGCATAAAAGACATTGTCTATAACTGTAGCTCTGGCAAAAGGACCGATCTCGGTCTTGTCATTCAGGAGTACTTCTGCTTTGAAATTTACTTTATTATTTATGATCTCCTCCGGGCTTATCCTTGTGCTTTGTACTATTGGAATTCCTGACATGTTTTTTTCTGTTTCAAGCATCTTTTCTTTACTGTAAATTTCTCCTTCATTATAAGAAATTTCTTCTTCCAGCAATTCTTTTTCAACTCCATAAATATTATCAGTAATTTCAATACTTGTTTTGCCGAAATAAAATATTGAATCAGTACCTTCGAATCTAAGCGTAACAGAGATCTTAAATGCCGAATCAGTTTGAATTTTTTTTACAATCGTTCCGGAATCTGCTTTTGATCTTGCATTCATATATCCGTTATTCTGAAGCAGGTCTGCTATAATGTTAGTCTGATTTATAATATCGGTCTTGTTATAAAAATCTCCTTCGCGTATTTTTTTATTTTTATTCAGCAGCTTTTGAATTTTATCCGGAAGACTGTCCAGCCCGCTATAGATCAATGCATCTATTTTATAATGTTTGTTTTCCTTTACAAGTATGTTTATATAAACCTCTTCTTCAGGAAGATCATACTTTACTGCAGTATCAATTTTCGCATCAAAATATCCGTTGTCAAAATAAAATTTTTGCAGCTTGTATATATTGTCTCCTAATACCTGCGGATCATAAATTTCAGATTCATTCATTCCTAGTGCAGAAATCAGGACACTTTCATCAAAAGATTCAGTATCTAAAAATGTAATTTTTATTTCCTCCGTATATAAAAACTGAGAAAAAGCATTGCAGAAACTGAAAAACAGAAATGCAGTTACTAAAGCAGCAAATGAGATTTTAGGTTGTATTTTTGGTTTTATTTTTATTAACTGCAATTTCATTTATAATTCGAAGCTTTTGTATTTTTATTTTTTTAAGATTTTTGTTTTTTGGAAGATATATATCAATTCCAAAAACTCTTTCACCTTGTCTTATTTGTTCGATCTGTTAACTGCTTTAATCCAGGTAAGTTCAAAATTTAATTCATTCAATTTTAAATATCCACGACTAATCAATTAAATTTTAATCAAGATATCAACTCTGTCCAAAACGTTTGCAATAATGAAGAAGGTTCCAGGCAAGTCATCGATGTCATATATAAATGCACATAGAAATTGGGAAGCATTCAGAGATTATTATTTCGAACTTTATAATACGTTTGTAAACAAATCAAAATTCAGAAACAAGAAATTCAAATAACGAGAAAAATATAATTATTGGATTCGATATTATAAGTTTATGCTAAGAAGTATATGACTGGGCAAATTACAGAAGAAGTAAGGAGCAATAAAACTAAACGGTCTATAACCATCTTATGTTTATATAAGTGATGGAAAATGTTCAGATATGAGAGCAACCCGAAGTAAAAAGGAAGAGAAAGTATTGTCCGAGGATCCGAAGACAAGAAAGTCATATAAGAATTAATTTCGGATGATAACGGTCTATGACGATAAGAATAAGACTACAGTTTACTTATTAACTAACAATTTAAATTGGACAGCAGAGACCATTTCTGATCTAAACAATTAAATCCTCAATTGAAGTTATTTTAAAATAATCAGTTGGGGGGATGAATCTACAAATTGAAATTATCTGTCCAATACAAACAAATTTTAAAACATTTTTAATTATTGAAAAATGTTTTGGGCAGTATTGATTTAGTTTTAAATGATAATGTGAATTGATTGAATTGTTGAAAAATAATCATTTTAGACCGGCATTAAAATTAAACATATTTTAACAATTTCTTTGATTTCAATAATTCATATTTGTCATCAAATAAAACTAATTAATCAAAACCTTAGGTAAATTTATTTGACACTGTTAAAAATTCGACGTAACTCCTGCACGAATAGTAAGATTGTCATAATCTCCATACTGAACTATTATCTCTCTGTAAATATCTTTATTAATATTGAAGTTTAAATTGAGATAACTGCTCAGAGAATATGATGAGTTAAGATAAAAAGAAGATTTTGAATTATTTTTTGCTTCATTGTAATATGTAACTCCGATAGTATTGCTCCAATCTTCAATAAAATAATAACCGGCCGAGAGATCTAATAAATATGATTTAACAGAATTCTGAGCAATGTTTTCTGTGTATCCGGCACTTCCTGAAATAGTTAACGGAAATTTCAGAAATGTAATGTTATCCGATCCGTTAAAACTATGGATTGTGTAATCATTTAACCCTGTATTTGAACTGCTGGAATTACTTGTGAAAATAAGATTCATAGAATTTACATACCGTTTTGTATTTTGATTGATCCCCATTGTGAAGGAAAATACATTGGAATTATTTTTAAAATATAAAGGACTTCCATCCGGTGCATCATTAGAAACTGAATTTGGACGGTAATCTATAATTACATACGGGAAGTTTTTATAATTTATTTTAAGATTAAAACCAAGTCCCATTGAGGT
>DAORRV010000022.1:0-43316 GCA_035443185.1 Ignavibacteria bacterium
ATTGGCGGATATCTGAAAACACTGCGAAGACTGAGAGTAGGGAAGTTTGACCTTGCTGGATTGGAAGATGAAATAGAAGGAATAAAGTACAGGCTACTGTAAAATTAAAATTTTCCTTCTATAGCATTGGAATTATAGGTCATTTCAAGTGCAATCTGATGCTTTAATTTTTTCAGTAAAGAAGTCTGCACCGGACGAAGTTCAGCCAGTGCTTCCAGTTTTTCATCTAATCGCTGCTGTATTATTTTATCCAGATACATTTTCTTAATATGGTTTAACTGAATAATATAGCTATACCATATTAAGAATTATATGGTAATTTCAGATACATCTATAAATTTAAATCAGAATTTCGAAAACAAATGCCTCTAAGACTCGAAAGCTCAAAGTTTTAAAACAATTAAAATTGATGCGTTTGAACCTTCGGGTCTTTGAAGTATAGACCAAAGTTCATGCGGATAATAAAAAAAGAGCTCCCCAAAATATCAGGAAAGCTCTTTTAAAGATAAATAAAACTAAACTCTTATTTTTAACACCGGAAATTATTTTGCCAGTATCATCTTCATTGTCTTTGTAAAATTTTCAGAAACAAGTTTATAAAAATATACACCTGTCGCAGCATTGAGTCCTGAATTAAATTTTCCATCCCATACAACGCTGTGCTGTCCTGGATTTCTTGATTCATTATCAATCAACGTCCTTACTTCATTTCCCAAAATATCATAAACCTTCATTGTAACTTTTTCCTGTTTAGGTAATTCAAATTTTATAGTAGTTACAGGATTAAAAGGATTTGGATAATTCTGAGACAGATCATAATTTTCAGGAATAGAAGTTGTAATATTCGAAACAGCTACCAGTCCCGGATAATCAAAACCATATCTCAGTACTCTTACGATTTGCCCGCCAGGTGAAAAACTCCATACTATGTTACCTGCAGATGTAACTTCAAATAAATTCCCGCTGGTCGATTCTGAGATCATTGTATTTCCGTTTGCAAGTCTTTGATTTCCACCAAGATGATTTGAATAAAAACCTGATGCACTGTAGCTCCATTCAGTATCTGCCGGTCCGAAAGCTGATCCGGATGTATAGCTGTAAAATCCTGCACTGTCAGTAGGGGCTTGAAACTCGACTACCATTGAAGAATTAGTACCTTCTCTGTTATTAAATGCCATAATATTTCCGCCGCCCGGAAGACTATCCGGTACCCAGACGCTGTTATGAACTACATTAAATATCTGTGAACCCGGAGCTCTGTAATTTGACGGTCTTCCCCATCTGTATAAAATATCTCCGCCTTTTCCGTATCTGCCGCCTGTATGTCCTGCAGCTTCAGTAGTTGTAGTACTGTGATCTATCACATAGACTTCATCCAGCTCATGTGATGAAATTAAGATCTGATCAAGTGCGGCATTGTAGCTGATCCCATTTATATGCATCCAGTCTCCGGATCCGGCGCTGCCTACATTGATGTCTAATAATTCAGGATGATCGCCGACCACTCCGTAATTTGCTTTTGTCGGATCAAAATCCTGTATCAGATGATCCCAGAAATGCCACTTCCATACTATGGTTCCTCCGTTAGTTCCCGACGGCTGAACTTCAATAAGATGATCCGGCCATATGACTGCACTGTGATTAAGTCCTGCTGCAACTGCATCAGTAGCTGTCTTTACTTCCCAGGCGATCAGAAGTACATTTCCGTTTGGCATCGGACAAATGTCGTGATGAGTTCTATATGTATTGCTGCTGTAAGTATATTCCCAGATCAGTGGTCCGTCCCATGAATATTTTTGAACTACACCTGCTACTGCACCGCCGTTGATTGTAGATCCGGTGGAAAGTGCCGGACGCATCAGGTCTCCGTTTCTCAATAGATATACTGAATATCCGCCGCTTCTGGTATGTGTCCAGAATTTTACAACATTATTATTAAGATCCATTAAATTTGTTCGGGTAGATGATGATGAATATAATGTGTAGCCCGGGTATGCTTGTGAAAATAAATCACCTGTCATCGATAAAAAAATTACGACTAAAAGTATTGTGAGAATTTTTCCTGATTTCATTTAATCTAAATTTGGTTTTTTGTAATTAAAAAATTTTAAAATAAATTTTATTGCTGCATATTATTTTACAAGAAGCATTTTCTTTGTAACACTTTGATTTGGTGTTTTTAAAATATAAAAATACAGTCCGCTTGAAAGATCAGCTCCTTTAAATTCAACTGAGTAATTTCCTGCTGTCTGCTTTTCATTTACTAAAGTTGCTACTTCATTTCCCAGAACATCATAAACTTTTAGTGAAACATCATTATTCACAGAGATCTGATAACTGATTATAGTATTTGGGTTAAAAGGATTTGGGAAATTCTGATACAGATTAAAATCATTTACGGTCTCATTCCCATTATAAATTCCGACCTCACAGTTTATTCCAAGTGTATTCAACTGCGAAGCTACACTGCTTCTTCTTGCATTTATATAAGATTTTACTCCCGGAATTCTGAAGCCTGAAATCACAAGATCACTTATAATGTTTGTTTCAAACTGCGCATTGGAAAACATCTTTCTCGGATCTTCCATTACATAAGGTCTGATAATAGTTGTAATACTGTCTATCTTTGGAAATAATTTTGAAGAAGAAAAATTATCAGTAAATATTTCACAGAATGTCATCAGATACTCATTTCTAAGCTGAGAATTATTAATGATCTGACCGAAAAGCGGTCTGCCTGTATCACTACTGACATAAGTTACCGGTAATGTTTCTATATTTGACAGACCACCGGGTAAAGCTCCCATACTTAAGCTTGCATCCCAGACTATCCAGTTCATTTTATAATCCGGTGCAAGTGAGTAAATATAAAAATTCCTTCCGTTATAAACATACGAGTCAAGATTGCCCATAAGAATATCGACAGCCATTGCCTTATAATATGAGTTAAGATTTACCTTAGATGAAAAAGTATTGTAAGCATCTGTAGTATGATTTATTGAATCAATAAAACTTACAAGTCTGTCCCATCCCATCTTACTGTCTGATTTTATTTCATACCTGTTAGTATAATTTGAAGTATCCGCACCATACCATCTGAAATCTGAGACAAGATTACTGGTGGCTCCAAAAGCATCTACTGCTTTAAATTGATCTCCGTCTCCATCTCCAAAGTGAGTTTCCAGGAAATCACCGTTCAAATGTTCGACAAGTGAATATAATGCAAAAAGAGTATCGTTTATTGAAAGTCGGACATAATTTGCTCTTGGCGCTACTATGCCGACACTCTGGCAATAATCCAGATGAATTTTTTCTCTGAGGAATGACGGATCATTCCAGAAATTATTCAGATGGACTCCTTTGAGACCATTCCATTTTTGGCCGCTAACAAATTCATTAAAGCTTAATCTGAATGACTTTTTATTATTTGGATGAGTGTAAGATGAATTGCCTTTTAAGCGGACACCTACATTATTGATTATGGTACCGTTAGCAATTACAGTAGCAGCTAAGAACTGTTCATTCCCCTGATTATAGTAAATTGTCAACGAATCCCAGTAATTTGGCTGTGAAAAAATAATGTTTACATTGTGAACTTGTATCCCTGTAAAAAGACTGTCTCCTGCACCCTGAGAAAATGCTGACCGGGGAATTATAAATCCCGCAGCAAAAAGCATCAGAAATGAAAATACTAATAAGTTTTTTTTCATTGAAAAATTTTTATTAATTATTTAAAATTTTGTTAGTGGTTATTATAGAAAATTATAACCGGTATTAATTCCGTTATTTTACTAAAATTAATTTTTTAATATCGGAAAAAGTAATTCCTTTATCACCTGAAAATTCCATCCTGTAAAAATAAACTCCTGACTGAAGATCTTTTCCATTAAAAGTAGATTGATAATTTCCTGCATTAATATTGCCGTCAACTAAAACTGAGATCTCTTTTCCAAGTACATCATACACTTTTAATTTTACATAACCATTTAATGGAATTGAAAAACTAATCTTGGTATCAGGATTAAACGGGTTTGGATAATTCTGATCCAGCCTGAAATTCTCTGCGATTATATTACCTGTATTTATTAATAAAGGTACATCCTGTTCGTCAAGTCTGAGAGGGTTATCAGCTCCACCTGCAGGGTTGACAGTGTTAGTACCGCTCGGCCAGATACCGTCGTCGTCAGTTCTGAATTTTATAACAGACGCATCTGAAAGACTAAGTACGTTGACTCTTTTGACTCCGCCCGGAAGTTCATTCGGAATAATAGATCCCCATCTGCCGTCTCTTGAATCCACACTGTCCTTATAATATTTTACAAGATTTGTCAAAACTGTTGTATCAATCCCGTCACTTTCTGCAAATACCATACTCAGAGGTCTTCCGCTGTTACTGACATTATCATAGATCGTAATGATATTTTTTGGAGTAGCCAGTGAAATTCCATAAAGTCCTGTACCGGAATTTGCATCGGATGATGTAGAAAATGCCAGAACTTTTATTGAATCATTTAATGCAAATCTGTATAAAGTAGAACCACTGCCTGCGCTGTCCAGTGTGATGGTCGGATAAATATGATTACCTGCAGTGAATCTGGCATTTCCTGTATTAACAAATCCAAACCATCCTGTATAACTTCCGCTGCCGTTTGTTAATATCGAATCATATCCTCCCGGATTTGAAAGGTTTGTAGCTGTACTGTATCTGAAATCATTACCGTGTATAAAGAGAGGATTACCGGCACCGGAATTTGTCCCGCCGAAGTCAGTATATATACAGGCATTTAAATAATATCTATAATATGAATTTGGTAAAAGTCCACTGACAGTAGCCCTGTAAACATAAGGCAGTCTTGTACTTGTACCTGATCCCATATATTGTGGGACTATATCACCTGTGAAATTTGACTGCACTAACTGTGACTGAACTACAGATAATGATGTTAAAATAAATAATGTAGTAAAGAAAATTCTTTTCATTCTTGATTTATTTTTAAAATGTTTAAATAATTTATTTTATAAATGTCATTTTTCTGACTTCTGAAAAACTTCCTGATTCTAATTTATAAAAATACACTCCACTGGAAAATCCTGATCCTTCAAAACTCGTTTCATAAGTTCCCGGAGTATGATGTTCATTAAAAAGTACTCTGACCACTTTTCCGCTAAGATCATATACTGACATTTTTACAATACCGCTTTTTAAAATATCATATTTAATTTTTGTAACAGGATTAAAAGGGTTTGGATAATTTTGGTTTAAATTAAAATCAGCAGGCACATTACTGCTGATCTGATTAATCCCGATAATTTCCGAAATGTTTCTTTTCCATAAAGCATTAGCTCCGGTTCCGGCGTAAAGGTCATTTGCCGAAACCATCAGAACAGTAACATATTGCTCACCCAGATTCTGATTTCTCGGAATCCAGTTTTGTCCATTATCTGCAGACATATATACTCCAAAGCCGTATGTACCTGCAAACAAATATCCTGAACTTTGTGCGAGTGAATAAACATCCTTATCATTCAGCGATGTCTGAGTCCAGGTTGTACCTGAATTATTGGAAATATAAACTCCGTTAAAGCTTACTCCTGCTGTAATGTTGGTTCCGTTTACCAATAATGCATTTACAGATTCATTATTGAGTGAAGTCTGAGTCCAGGTGACAGCATTATCCGTTGAATAAAACACTCCATTATAAGTACCGGCGTATAAAGTATTTCCTGACTGCACAAGTGCAAGACAGACTTCGTGAAAAGAAGTGCCGCTCCAGTTATAACCTCCGTCAGTCGAAATATGAAAACCATATCCTCCGCCTGCGAAAATTGTACTTCCGTTTATTGCAAGTGAATATACAACTTCATTTGTAAGGGAAGTACCTGACCAAGTGATCCCATTATCAGTAGATATCTGAATTCCATTGTCTGCACCTGCAAGAATTCTATTGCCGTTTGCAACGATTGAGGGAATTGAGTTTGTATTAAGATTTGTCTGAGCCCATGTATTTCCTGCGTCAGCACTTCTGAATACTCCGTTTTCTCCTGATCCTGCAAAAAATACTCCGCCATTATTTATCACAGAAAAAACTGACAGATTATGCAGCTCACTTTTTGTCCAGTTTGCACCACTGTTTTGAGAAGAATATATACCTTTCTTCGAACCTGCAAGAAGCTGGCTTCCGTTTGTATTTACACTTTGAACTATCTCATTACTTATGCCTGCAGAAGCCCAGTCTGCACCGTTGTTTGCAGTTGAATATACACCTGAAGAAGTACCTGAAAAAATAGTATTTCCCGTTTGTGAAAATGAATAAACGACAGAATTATTAAAAGAAGACTGGCTCCAAGTTGCACCGCTGTTTGCAGAATAATATACACCTGAATTAATTGTACCTGCACAAACATTATTTCCATTAACTGAAATTGCAAGTACATCTTTATTATTTAAAGATGTCTGAGTCCATGCAGCACCGTTGTCTGTGGAAATATAAACACCTTTTGCAATTCCAACACCTGCATACAAAGTATTCCCGCTTGCTGCTATCGAGTAAATTTCAAAAGTATTCAGTCCCGACTGAATCCAGTTTACACCCTGATTTACAGATTTGTAAACACCTTCGCTCGTAGCGGCAAAAATTGTTCCGTTGATTTCTGTTATTTCAGAAACGACCTGTGAACTCATAGAGGATTGCTGCCAGGTATTTCCATTATCATTGGAGTAATATAATCCGTAAAGGTTTGTACCGGCAAAAATATTATTACCGCTTATGTATATAGAGTAAACTGATTTATCACTTAATTCAGTTTGCTGCCAGCTGGTACCGTTATTGTTGGATTTGTAAATGCCGTAGAGATTTGTACCTGCAAAAATATCATTTCCGCTTCTTGAAATACAGTAAACATCTCCGCCGTTGATGCCTGTTGAGTTTTGTATCCATTGTGAGTTTACGGGGAAGGTAAAAGTAATTGTGAAAAAGAATAGAGCAATGGTTTTAATTAATTTCATTTAAGGATTTAAAAATTATAAAATAAATTTTTGTTAGAAAATGCGGAGTTAAAAATAATTGTACAAAATTAGGTAAACAAATCAGCATGAACAATCTAGTTATTGTAAACAAATGTAACAGGGTATCGATTAAATAATTGGTGCAACATAATTTATAATGGAAAATTCGGACAGGATTTATTATCTGTTTAAAAAAAAAATGAACAGCAAAGAAATATTTCAAATAGTAAGACAACACCCACAAACACTAGTCATTCCCGCGGTTGCGGGAATCTCAACTGAAACCTGACATTTTTTCCAAACTTAACCAAATAAATCCCTTTGTCTGTTTCGACAGTAAGTAAATACCAAATTTCCTTATAGCTTCTCCTAATATTAGATTCCTGCATTCGCATGAATCACAATTATTGGAGCATTTGAAAAAGAAAGAATCTGTGAAAGAATTTTTTTTCTAAATATTTTTGATGTAAGTCATATAACACAGAATATTTTAACACTGAAAGGTTTTAAAACTTTTTATTAACAAATGATTTTATGTTTAGCTAATTTTACAAAATTAAATTATTTTATTAAAAAAATCATGAATCATTTCAAAACCATTTCTCTTCAATTCATTTTCGTTCTAATATTTACAATAATGCATAATTCGTTTTCATTTTCTCAAACAGATCTTAATCAAAATAAAGATCAGTTGATTTCTAAGACCAATGAATTAAAGGAAAAGTTTAAGTTCAATGCCGTCATCGCAGGACTTTGGAAAGGCGAACAGGAAATTTTCACAATTGCTCTCGGGGAATCAATGACAAACTATCCTGCAACAACAGACATGCATTTCAGGATCGGCGGTGTGTCAGAAATGTTTTATGGTACTCTTGTAATTATACTTGCTGAGCAGGAAAAAATTAATCTTGAAGATAAAATCTCAAAGTTTCTTCCCGATTTACCAAATGCCGATAAAGTAACAATTCAAATGCTGATCAAAAATACTGCCGGTTATAAGGATTATGTCTATAATAATAAATTTGTGGATCTGATATTAAAATATCCTTTCAGATATATAACAAGAGAAGAGATAATTTCTTACGGTACTCCTGACGATCTGAATTTTCCGCCGGACACTGAACAAAAATATTCTCATACTGAATTTACAATTCTTGCTGAAGTCATTGAAAGAGCAACAGGAAAAAAAATGTTTGAACTTTATGAGGAAAATATTTTTAAGCCTTTAGGACTGACAAATACCGGTTACAGTAATAATGCTAACCTGCCGTCACCCGTACTGCATTCCTTCAGCTCTGACAGAAAAGTTTATGAAGATGCTACTTTCTGGAGTCCTTCATGGGCGGGTGAATCGGGACCACTTTATTCTAATTTATTTGATCTGGCAAAATGGGGACCTGTCTTTGGGAAAGGAAAGTTGCTGAACGAAAATTCTTTTAATACATTACTTAGCCGTTTCGAGAATACAGGAAAACCGGATCTTTATTTTGCATCAGGATTTGTAGTTGCCAACGGCTGGTATCTGCAAAATCCAAGCATGAACGGATACAGCGGTGGATACGGTTATTTCCCTGAAGAGGAAATTACTTTAATAGTTTATTCTACAGAGACTGCTGATACACCCTCTGATAAAAAGGCATTTGATATTTTTAAAGAGCTGGTAAAGATGGTCACACCGGATTCACAGATAAATTTTTAATTAATGACTTTAAATATCTTGGACAGATTTGAATAAAATAATAAATACCTAAATTTTAATTCTTTAATTTGTTAATTCATTTACGTAATTTTGTAAAGTTTTAAAATACGGCACAGAGAGATGGCAGAGTGGTTGAATGCGGCGGTCTTGAAAACCGTTGTGGCCTCGCGGTCACCGGGGGTTCGAATCCCTCTCTCTCTGCAAATAAATACAATGAAATTTATTTTACTTAAAATAAATTTTTTACTATTCAAAATTTACTAAGTAAAGTCCGCGAAAGAATATAAAAATTCAATCCGGACTTTTTTATTTTTAAAACCTTAAAAATATTTATATGAAAAAATTGTTCATTTACAGTTTAATACTATTCATTCCGATTATTATCAGCAGCTGTTCAGGTGTGAATAAAACCATTGAAAATGCACAGCGACTGCAGTTCAAATTAGGTAAGGTCGACGGTCTTGATATTGCCGGAGTAAATCTCAGTAATGTAAAATCTTTAAATGATGTGAATATTTTACAGGGAGCAAATTTGTTAGCCGCTTTTGCGTCAGGCAGACTGCCAACTACATTCACTGTAAACCTCATTGCAAAAAATCCAGACACCTATCCTGGCGGTGATGCAGAATCAACTTCACTGATCAAAAGTCTGGACTGGAGATTACTGATCGATAATAAAAATATAATTAACGGAGCGATTACTCAGCCGATCACTATACCCGGAGTCGGTAAATCTGCAACTATTCCCATTCCGATATCAATAGATCTGCTCGAACTTTTTGCAAACAACAGCTATGAAAATATAATTAATCTTGCACTTGCCATCGGCGGAAAATCCGGTAACAGCTCAAGACTTACATTAAAAATAAAACCAACTATTGATACTTTTCTTGGAGGTATTTCTTATCCGGGTGAGATTGATGTGATTGATAAAGAGTTTAGGTAGTACTCTTAGCACAGATTATTAATCTGTGTATTATAGTGTTTAAGTTTATTAAAAGAGTTTGTTGAGTCAGATTAATATCACAGATTAAAAACACAGATTAATAATCTGTGCTGCTATGCTACGATGAATTAAAATAAATTTTCTCGGAAATCGAATTTAACAAAAAGACTTTAATAGAAAGCACTGTGTATATATGTCTTTTCTTTTCTTCATTTTTTTTCAGAAAGCCATCAGTGACATTATCTTTAAAATCATTAGATCCGGTAATATAAACAATTGAATGTCTCTGACTTTGTGAAAAGTTTATATTGGAAAAAGAAAATGCGAGTGAGAATAAAATAAAGACAATCGCTAAATATTTTTTTATAACTTTAATTTCCATTGGTTCAAAATTTTGTAGATAAAATTACAAAATCCGCTCCAATAATTCAACTTAACCATAAGTTTCTATTAAATTGAAAATAACAGTGTGTTTAACTAATTTAAAAAAAAATATTTTTTGATTTCCGGATTAATTATCGGTATTATAATTGGTTTTATTTTTACGATCCCACCACTGGGACCGACATATTTTCAGATAATACAGCAGGGACTAAAAAACCAGACCAAAAACGGCCTGGCAATCGGGGCAGGAGCCGGATTCATCGATTTTTTTTATATTATGATCGCCTTCGGCGGAGTATCACTTATTACAAGTCTGCTGCCTGATAATATTCATCAATATTTTACGGAAAATTCTGAAACATTAAAGCTGATACTTGCATTAGGCGGAAGTCTGTTTGTGATTATTTATGGAGTCAAGATAATTCTTGCTAAACAGGAATTTACACACAAATTAGAAAACGAAGATCAACCGGGTCTTAAAGAAAAATACGATAAAGTTGAAAAAGTATTTAAGAAAACAGAATCAGGAATTGATAAAATTTTTAAGACAAAAGTACTGGAGAAACATAATTCAGGGATCACTTTAAGTTTTATCGCAGGAGTAGTTTCCTGTCTCTCATCGCCAACATTGCCTGCATCATGGTTTGCGGTGGTCAGCTTTCTGAAAAGCTATGGTCTGATAAATTCAAATTTCTTTACCGGTTTTTTTCTTGCACTGGGAGTTTTTATTGGAGCTACGGGATGGTTTTATATACTAGTGAATTTTGTTTCAAAAAATTCAGTAAAAATTAATCCCCGTACTTTGCAAAAGCTGAATAATTATATGGGATTGTTTCTTGTATTAATCGGAATTTCTATATTAGTAAAATTGTATTTCAGCGGAATATGAATTTTGTTATTTTTCAGATATTAAAAATTTTATAACTTACCGGAAATTTTATCATTTCCAAAAAAATGGACGATCTCTTAAAACCTGTAAAAAATATCTGCACTTTTTGTCAGATGCCGATCAAGAATGATTCGGAAGCTACGTTCTGTAACTCATGCAGCTCTCCTTATCATAATGACTGCTGGGCAGAGAATAAAGGTTGCGCCGTTTACGGATGCGGTGAAAAGATCCGCGATGATAATGAAGAAGTAACGATAAGGGAAGCAATTATAAATATTGAATACCTTATTAACAGGAATCAGTTTTCTGAAGCTATATTTGAAGGTAAGCAGTATTTGAAACTGGACAGAAGAAATAATGAATTAAAGAATTTATACAATAAAGCCGTTGCGCTGATAAATAATAAGATCAATCTGATGACCAGCGGTGATGAAGCATTCGGAAACAAAGATTATAAGGCTGCAGAAATTTATTATAAGAATGTTTTAAAATATACTGATGAGACGGAAACTAATTTTGTAAATACAAGAATTGATGTGATCAGGGAAAAAATTCCCGAGCAGAGACGAAGAAGACTTTATACCAACATTCTTATTATTGTAATTATTATTGCCATACTTTCAGCTTTAGGGTATCTCGGATATTATACTTTTATTTTAAAAGAGGACAGAGATTATTCCGAACTTGTAAAGTCTGACAAGGCAAATGATCTCAGATCCATGGAAAAAATGATCGGCAAGTATGAGACATTTCTGCGGAATTATGATGACGGAAAAAACAAGAACCGCGCAATGGACAGGATAAAAAATTATTCTTACCAGATCTCCAGTATATATTATAAAGATGACTGGAAACTCGCATTGAAATATTATAATAAAATAAAAGGAAGTCTGGAGCCGGATGATGCAAAAGCTTTATATAATAATATTTACAATATCGCATATGAAGAGTATATGCAAAAAGTATCAAACGGTAAAAAGCTGAATGGAAATGGAAAATTCAGCGAGTCTATGAATGAACTGAATAATGCCAAACTTATCCTGACTGTATTTCCCGAAACTCCGATGTACAAAGAACTGAATATTCTCGAAGCCAACATCTCTCTACTCAGTAAAAAGATCGCATCTGTAGTAAAGTATAATGAACTTGAAAGAGAGATAAGGGAACAGGATAAGATGCTTGTGAATATTACATCTTCCGGAAGTCCCGGATCCATCACACGCATTATTTCTGCAAGAGTTACTGAAAGAAGGGACGATGGAATTTATCTCTGCAGAGAGCCGGATTCAAGGACTATTATTGCAATAAAAGACAAAGACGAAAACTATACAGTAGGGCAGGCAATACTTGTAAATACTGAAAGGACAGGTGATTATAAATACAGGGATTATGGAAAAGATATTGAACTGGCTTTATATGAAGTGATCCCAAGAGATGCAGTTCCGAAATCTGTGGATTCGGAAGAGCGGCAGGCGATACTGGAAAGGATCAATAATCTGAAAGATCAGAAGGTGAAAATAGATAGTTTGTTTAAGCTTAGTCTTTTGTAGATTATATGCCTGCCTCGAAGACTCGAAGGCTCGAAGGCTTAAAGGAGAATACTATTTATAGTAATTTCAAACGCAGCCGACACAAGCAGAAATAAGATTCACAATGAAAACAGGTTTTACATTGTAACATCAATCAGCGATTATTATCAGCCGGTTTTTGTTGAACTTTTTTTACATAACTTCAGAAATTCTTCTAACTCAGTAAAATTAATATAAAACCGCTGAACAATCGTTTCTTGCCGCGATTAAAGCATAAGTCCCGGCAGATAATCCTGTGATCGAACAAGCACCTGCAGAATTTGTCTGACCACACATACCATATGTAGTCGAAGCAATCTTTGCTGTAACAGTCCATTCATCAACAGGTGAATATAGAATTGCATTTTTTATTTCATTCAGATCTGATTTACTTTCGATACCCTGAATATTGGATAAAGCGATTGCCGAAAATATGACGGCAGCTAAAAAAAGCATTGAGCGTTTCATTTCTACTACTTAGTTTAAATGTTGCTGAAATGATCAAAATAATTTTTAAAAAGTTTTTAAGTTTATAACGCTCATCATAATTATAAATAAAAAAAAATCAATTTATATTTTAATGGATATTAATGTAATTTTATATATTAACGTAATAAATATGAATTCAAAAAAAGCTATTCGGACATCAAAATATGAGTTGATTTAAAATGTTAAATTTGATATTTTTAAAGTCCTTTGCTGTATAATAATTTTACGTTCAGGAAATTTTAAATGGGTAGGTAGCGAAGTGGTTAAACGCAACAGACTGTAAATCTGTCGACTCAGGTCTTCGGAGGTTCGAATCCTTCCCTACCCACGAAGGAAAAATAAGCGGGAGTAACTCAGTTGGTAGAGTCACAGCCTTCCAAGCTGTTGGTCGCGAGTTCGAGTCTCGTCTCCCGCTCTTTGATACAGCGGAAAAAAACTGATAAGCTGATGTAGCTCAGTTGGTAGAGCACATCCTTGGTAAGGATGAGGTCACCGGTTCAATCCCGGTCATCAGCTCTCGAGCAGAAAGATTCAATCTTCAGATTAAATTTGAAATGAGATTGAAAAGATCAGAAAAAAAATAAAAGTAAAATAAAAAAGTTAAATAACATTCCTGAAAATAAAACTCTGTTGTAAGTTAGTTACTTTTAAAAAACCAATAAATTTTTAGAAAAATAATATCATGGCAAAAGAAGGATCAAGAGTCAAAATCAAGTTAGTAAGTATTGAAGGACCTCACAAAGGAAAATCCGTTTACGTCACATACAAAAACAGAGTAAACACAAAAGAGAGAATCGAGTTAAAAAAATATTGCAAATGGACCAGGCAGCATATTCTACACAGGGAATCAAAATAAATTGATACCTTCAATTAAGTGACCAACTGCGGGAGTGGCTCAATTGGTAGAGTAGCGGTCTCCAAAACCGTTGGTTGGGGGTTCGAGTCCCTCCTCCCGTGCAAATGGATCTCAAAATAATTTTATAGTTTACATATAAAAAATGAAAAACAAGATAATAACTTTTTTCGAAGATATCTTTAAGGAAATGAAGAAAGTTTCATGGCCTAAAAAAGAAGAACTAATCGATTCTACAAAAGTAGTTGTAATTACAATGCTTTTATCGGCTGCATTAGTGTATGCGATAGATAAAGGAATCAGCGAACTGCTGAAAGTGATATTATAATAATACATATTTAAATGACTGAGGAAAAAAACACAGAAGATCCATTGGAAGAGAACATAAATGAAAATACTGAAGAAGGTACAGAAGAAGTTTCAGAAGAAGTTTCAGAAGAAGTTTCAGAAGAAATTTCAGAAGACTCCGGAAATGATGAAAACGCTTCGGATGATGAATCTGATGATGTTAATAATGAAACAGACGGAAATGTAGCTGAAGATAAAGCTGAACCTGTAATTGAAGAAGAGGAAGAGTCTGAATTTATGAAATGGTATGCTGTAAGAATAATTTCCGGGCATGAAAATAAAGTGAAGGCATATTTAGATAATGAGATCAGAAATGAGAAACTTCATGATAAGATCAATAATGTATTAATTCCTCTCGAGAAAGTATTCGAAGTCAAAGGCGGAAAGAAGAAAGTTAAATTCAAAAATTTCTTACCGGGCTATATACTTATAGAAGCAGATCTTGATGAAAAGATCCGTGATTTTATTTCCAAAACCCCGTCTATAATAAATATGGTCGGTTCAAAAAGTGTAAAAGGTGTCAAGCTGGATCCTATTCCATTAAAGCGTGATGAAGTAAAACGGATCAAATCGATATTGAATGAAGAAGGTGATAAGGAAAAATTAGATATACAACTGAATGTAGGAGATCCGGTAAAAGTAACAAGCGGACCTTTTAATAACTTCAGCGGAAATATACTCGAAGTAAATCTTGAAAAGTTTAAAGTAAAAGTAATGGTAAGTATTTTCGGAAGAAAGACACCTATCGAGCTTGAACTTACACAGGTAGAAAAAGAAAAATAATATTAATATTTATATAAAATGGCAAAAAAAATAACAGGTTTTATTAAGCTACAGATCCCCGCAGGTGCAGCTACTATGGCTCCTCCTGTCGGACCGGCTCTTGGTCAGAGAGGCGTAAACGGAATGGAATTCTGCAAGCAATTCAATGCAAGGACACAGGATAAAAAGGGTTACCTTATTCCCGTGGTCATTACTGTATTTTCTGATAAGTCTTTTACATTTATTACAAAGACTCCTCCTGCTGCAGTACTTCTGATCAAAGCACTTGGTATCGAAAAAGGATCCGGTGTACCAAATAAAACTAAGGTAGGTAAAATCACTCAGAAGCAGTTAAGAGAAATTGCAGAAACAAAAATGCCTGATCTTAATGTGCATGATGTAGAAGCAGCAATGAGTATGATCGCCGGAACTGCAAGAAGCATGGGGCTTTCAGTAGAGAAATAAATTGCATCTGCATTTTATTAAAAAAAGATATACAAAGATACTTTTAAATTTTTTAATTTTTCAAATTTCAAAATGAAATTAACTAAGAAACAGAAAGACAACTTAAAAAGAGTTGATATAGAAAAAGAATATGATCTTAAGACAGGAATTACAGAACTTAAGAAAACTGCAACAGCAAAATTTGATGAATCTGTAGATGTGGCAGTAAGACTCGGAGTAGATCCGAAGCATGCTGATCAGGTAGTAAGAGGTACAGTGTCACTTCCTCATGGAACAGGTAAAACTGTCAGAGTACTTGTGATAGCAAAACCTGAAAAACATGATGAGGCAAGAGAAGCCGGAGCAGATCACGTCGGATATGAAGATTATGTAAAAAAGATTCAGGATGGATGGACAGATATTGATGTTATCATTGCTGCGCCTGATACTATGGCAGAGCTTGGTAAAATTGGAAAGATACTCGGACCAAGAGGTCTTATGCCGAATCCAAAAAGCGGAACGGTAACTCCGAATATCGGGCAGGCAGTCAAAGATGTAAAAGCTGGAAAGATCGATTTTAGAGTTGACAAAACAGGCATTGTACATTCTATAGTAGGTAAAGCTTCATTTGATGAGAATATGCTTTCAGATAACATTACAGCATTTATAGATACAATAATAAAATTAAAACCGGCTGCATCAAAAGGAACATATGTAAAGAGCATTACTTTATCCACTACTATGGGACCCGGAATTAAAATTGACAGAAATCATTCTACAGCAAAAACTGCTGCATAACAATTAAGAATTTACGCACTCAACAAAACATATATTTTGAATACCAGCTTCAGGTATACAGAAAAGATCCAAATTATTACAAAATAAGCTAAATTATGAAAAAAGCAAAGAAAGTAGAGTCAGTCAGTGAGATCAAGGGTTTACTTGATAACTCTGAGGCTATTTACTTTACTGATTTCGCAGGATTAACAGTCGAGGAAGTGAATGAATTACGAGGCGATTTCTTTAAATCCGGATTAAAGTATAAGGTATTAAAAAATACTTTAATTGTCCGCGCATTAAAAGAGACTGACAAGTATTCAAGTCATTTTGAAAAGCTCGATGAAATGCTGCATGGTCCGACGGGAATTATTTTTGCAAAAGATAATCCTGTAGCACCTGCAAAGATCCTGAAGAAATTTTTTGACAAACTTGAAAGACCTAAGCTCAAGATTGCAATAGTAGAGGATTCAGCATATGATTCAAAACAGTTAAACACGCTTGCGGCACTTCCTTCGAAAGAGGAATTAATTTCGTCAATTCTCAGCTCACTGGATTCACCTGCATCCGGAATAGTCGGATCGGTAAATGCGGTAATGAGAGATCTGTTCAGTGTAATAGAAGAGGTTGGCAAGAAACAGGCTGCATAAATAAATTTTAAAAAATTAAACCAAACAGAGGTAAAATAAAATGTCAGTAGAAGAAATTGCAGAAAAAATAGGTGAGTTAACATTAACTCAGGCATCAGAATTAAAGAAAATTCTGGAAGATAAATTCGGTGTAACAGCAGCAGCTCCAATGATGATGGCTGGCGCACCTGCAGGCGGAGCAGCTCCGGCAGCAGAAGAGCAGACTGAATTCACAGTTATACTTGCAGAAGCAGGTACACAAAAGATCAACGTGATCAAAGCAGTAAAGAACGCAACAGGACTTGGACTTACCGAGGCAAAATCACTTGTAGAAAGCGCTCCGAAACCCGTTAAGGAAAACATTTCAAAAGCAGATGCAGATAAGCTAAAAGCTGAACTGGAAGCTGCCGGTGCAAAAGTCGAAATTAAGTAATTTTATTTTCGGGCACTATTGTATCAAATATATCAATTGTAACAAAATTATTTATTGTATCATTTGTAACAATTGAATCAAATGTATCAAAAAAATTAATTTATAAAACATAATAGTCCCGGCAAATTCATGCCGGGATTATTTATTAAAAAATTCCGGGGGTAAAAATTTGGAAACTACGGATATAGATCTTAAATTAGAAACTGTAAACAGTAAGAATAGCAGACTTACGTTTGCAAAAACTTCGATTACACATGATCCGCCTGATCTGTTAAATGTTCAGGTACAGTCTTATAAAGATTTTCTTCAGGAAGATATACCTGCAAGCAAAAGAAAACCGCAGGGTCTTCAGAAAGTCTTTGAAGATAATTTTCCTATCAGCGATTCCAGGGAAACGGCTTTGCTGGAATTTGTAGATTATTATTTAGAAAAACCTCATTACTCAGTAATTGAATGTCAGGAGCAGGGATTGACTTACGCTGTTCAGGTAAAGGCAAGACTGAGATTATCCACAAAACCGAATGCCGCTGCAAAAGAGTATAATTACACAATAGAAAATGATGTATATCTTGGAAATCTACCTTATATGACTCCAAGAGGAAGCTTCATTATTAACGGTGCGGAGAGGGCTATTGTAAGTCAGCTTCACAGATCACCGGGCGTAGTATTCGGAGAGTCAACACATGCAAACGGAACGAAACTTTATTCTGCAAGGGTAATTCCTTTCAGAGGTTCATGGGTAGAATTTACGACTGATATTAATAATCTGCTTTATGCTTATGTCGACAGAAAAAAGAAATTCTATTTCTCGACACTGCTGAAAGCGCTTGGATTTAATGAGCATGTTGACATGCTTGAGCTGTTTGGACTGGTTGAAAATGTAAAGGTAAATGATAAGAATTATCTGGATTATGTAGGCAGGATCGTACTTGAGAATGTATTGAATAAAGATACCGGAGATGATATTGGAATAAATGCAAACAGCATACTTTCAGATGAACAGCTTGTGTCTATTGTCGGCGCAAAGATAAAGGAGCTTAGATTATTAAAAGAAGATCCGACAGACGGTGAGATGGTGATCTATACAACGATCATAAATGATGAAGATGAAACTGAAGAATTACTTGAAAAGCTTCCAGCAGATACTTCAGCTAAAGATAAAAAAGCAGCAGTTGCTCTTATTGAATCTGAAGCAGAAAGTGCAAGAAGTTATATTGAGAAATTATTTTTTAATACAAAAAAATATGACCTTGGTGAAGTAGGAAGATATAAGATCAACTATAAACTTGAGACAAACATTGATCCGCATATTACAATACTTACACAGGAAGATCTTGTAAATATTATTAATTATATAAGAGACCTCGTTGACGGAAAGAAAGATGTGGATGATATTGACCATCTTGGAAACAGAAGAGTAAGAACAGTTAATGAGCAGTTGTCTGCACAGTTTGCACTTGGACTTTCGAGAATGTCAAGAACTATCAGAGACAAGATGAGTATTCATGATGAAGAAAATCTGACACCTTCTAAACTTATCAGTGCAAGACCGATCACAAGTGCACTTGCTTCGTTCTTTGGAACGAGTCAATTGTCACAGTTTATGGATCAGACAAATCCGCTTGCGGAGATGACTCATAAGAGAAGGATCAGTGCTCTTGGACCAGGCGGACTTTCCAGAGAGAGAGCGGGATTTGAAGTAAGGGACGTTCACTATACACATTACGGAAGACTTTGTCCGATAGAAACACCGGAAGGACCGAACATCGGACTTATCTCGTCACTTTGTATCCACTCAAGAATCAATGAGCTTGGATTCATTGAGACACCTTACAGAAAAGTTGAAAATGGCAGAGTGACAGATAAGATAGAATATCTGTCTGCAGAGATCGAGAATTATTTCAAGATCGCACAGGCAAATGCTCCTATCGATGAAAAGGGTAAGTTTGTGAATGATAAAATAAAAGGACGTTTCAAAGGCGACTTCCCGTTATTGTCTCCTGATGAAGTGGATTATATGGACGTTGCGACTAATCAAATTGTTAGTGCTGCAGCGGCATTGATTCCATTCCTTGAACATGACGATGCTAACAGAGCGCTGATGGGAAGTAATATGCAGAGACAGGCAGTACCGCTTCTGAGACCTGAATCACCGGTAGTCGGAACGGGTTTTGAAGAGATAATTGCAAGAGATTCGAGAACACTTCTGACTGCTGAGGCAGACGGTGTAGTGGAATATGTAGACGGTAACAGAATTGTAGTAAAATATAATGTCAAAGAAGATTCAGATGATAGTCTGCTGAGTTTTGATGACAGGAAACATGTTATTTATAATCTGATAAAATTTCTCAGAACAAATCAGGACACATCCATTAACCAAAGACCAATTGTACAGGAAGGTCAGAGGATCAAAAAAGGCGACATACTTGCTGACGGATCTTCAACTCAAAATGGTGAGCTTGCACTTGGAAGAAACGTACTTGTTGCATTCATGCCGTGGAGAGGATATAACTTTGAAGATGCTATTGTGATCAGTGAGAAATTAGTAATGGATGACGTTTACACTTCGATACATATTGAAGAGTTCAGTTTGGAAGTAAGAGATACTAAAAGAGGCGAAGAGGAATTGACAAAAGAAATTCCTAACGTCAGTGAAGAAGCTACTAAAGATCTGGATGAAAACGGAATTGTAAGAGTAGGTGCAGAGGTAAAAGAGAATGACATTCTTATCGGTAAAGTAACACCAAAAGGTGAGACTGAGCCGACTCCTGAAGAGAAACTTCTGAGAGCGATCTTCGGAGATAAAGCAGGTGATGTAAAAGATGCATCGCTGAAAGCTACTCCTGGACTGAAAGGAATTGTCATAAACAATAAACTCTTTTCAAGAAAGACAAGAGATACTGAGAGTAAGAGAGATGAGAAAAGAAAGATAGATAAATTCGAAGCTGAAAGAAAGAAAGAGATAAAAGAGCTGAACAATAAGATCGCGAATAAGTATGACATACTTCTTGAAGGTAAGACCTCAAAAGGTATGAAAGACAAAAAAGGAAATATCCTTGTCAAGAGCGGTGCAAAATTCAAGAGCGGTGCTTTTGTAAATCTGATAGAGAATGAAGGATATTTATTAGCGGACTTTGATTATGATTCTGAATGGGCGGATTACAGCAGAGCAAACACTCTGGTACCGGACATTTACAGGAATTATACTTTCAAGCAGAATGAAATAGAAGAGAGATATAAGAGATTAAAAGATAAGGTAAAGCTCGGCGACGAACTTCCGACAGGCGTAGTAAAGCTTGCGAAAGTATATGTAGCCAAGAAGAGAAAATTATCTGTCGGTGACAAGATGGCGGGAAGACACGGAAATAAAGGTGTGGTCGCGAAACTTGTACCAATGGAAGACATGCCATTCTTACCGGACGGAACGCCTGTGGATATAGTACTTAATCCTCTTGGTGTACCTTCGAGAATGAATCTCGGACAGCTTTATGAAACTGCACTTGGATGGGCTGCAAAGAAAATGGGTGTGAAATTTGCTACACCGATCTTTGACGGCGCTACAGTTGCAGAGATCGTGGATATGTTGAAACTTGCAGGAATCGATGAAAATTCAAGAACATATTTATTTGACGGAATGACCGGTGAAAGATTCGATCAGAGAGTTACATGCGGTTATATTTATATGCTGAAACTTTCACACTTAGTGGACGACAAGATTCACGCAAGGTCGATCGGACCATACTCACTAATCACTCAGCAGCCGCTCGGCGGAAAGGCGCAGTTCGGAGGACAGAGATTCGGAGAGATGGAATGCTGGGCATTGCAGGGATACGGAGCCGCAAATATTTTACAGGAGATGCTTACTTATAAGAGTGATGATGTCACAGGAAGAAGCAAGGTATACGAAGCCATTATTAAAGGCGATAATTTGCCTGAACCGGGAGTTCCGGAATCTTTCAATGTATTACTGAAAGAGCTGCAGGGATTGTGTCTTGATATAAATCTGGATGAGTAGTTTTAGATAAAGTATGCAGTTTTACCGAATGTAGATTACATTCATTTATTAAAAAAGATTATAAAGAAAATTTAAATAAGAGGTAAAAAATGGCTTTTAAAACAGAGCACAAAAGAAAAAGATTTTCTAAGATAACCATCAATCTTGCTTCCACTGATGCAATTATCACAAAATCATTTGGTGAAGTATTAAAGCCGGAAACTATTAATTACAGGACGTTCAAGCCGGATAAAGACGGTTTGTTCTGTGAGAAGATATTCGGTCCGGTCAGAGACTGGGAATGTCACTGCGGTAAATATAAAGGGATACGATATAAAGGAATTGTCTGCGACAGATGCGGAGTTGAGATAAATTTAAAAAATGTCAGAAGAGAAAGAATGGGACACATTACTTTAAGTGTGCCTGTCGTTCACATCTGGTATTTCAGATCACTGCCTACAAAGATCGGTTATGTACTTGGAATTTCCTCTAAGGAATTAGAGAGGATAATTTATTATGAAACACATGTAGTGATAAATCCGGGCAAGTCAAATTATAAAAGACTTCAGCTAATTACCGAAGATGAATACAATGAAGTCTTAGATAGTATGACTGAAGAAGAAATGAATTTAGATGATGATGATCCGAAGAAATTTTATGCAGGTCAGGGCGGTGAAGCTGTCAAAGAACTTTTGAGAAGTGTTAATACTGAAGAAGAGATCGCAAGATTAAGAGCTGAGCTGAAAGATGATCCGTCAGCATTGAAGAAGATGGAAAATATCAAGAGACTCAGAATACTCGAAGCATTCAGAATAAAGCCGGGCGGCAGACCAAATAAACCCGAGTGGATGGTGCTCGACGTAGTACCTGTAATACCGCCGGAGCTTAGACCTCTTGTACCGCTTGAAGGCGGAAGATTTGCAACGAGTGATCTGAATGATCTTTACAGAAGAGTAATTATCAGAAATAACAGACTTAAAAGACTGATGGACATTAAAGCTCCTGAAGTGATTTTAAGAAATGAAAAAAGAATGCTGCAGGAAGCTGTCGATGCATTGCTTGACAACTCAAGAAGAGTTACAGCAGTGAAGGCAGAGAACAGAGCATTGAAATCATTGTCAGATATTCTCAAAGGTAAGCAGGGAAGATTCAGACAGAATCTGCTCGGTAAGAGAGTTGATTATTCAGGAAGGACAGTAATTGTAGTCGGACCTGAACTGAAACTTCACCAGTGCGGACTTCCAAAAGACATGGCATTGGAATTATTCAAGCCGTTTGTAATAAGAAGACTTATCGACAGGGATTATGTAAAGACTGTAAAGAGTGCAAAAAAATTAATAGATAAGAGAACACCCGAAGTCTGGGATATATTAGAGAATGTGATCAACGGACATCCTGTTTTATTAAACAGAGCTCCGACACTTCACAGACTAAGTATCCAGGCGTTTCAGCCGATCCTTATTGAAGGAAAAGCTATTACGCTTCATCCTTTTGTTTGTATTGCATTCAATGCTGACTTTGACGGTGATCAGATGGCGGTTCACGTTCCACTATCATATGAGGCACAGCTTGAAGCGCAGATCATGATGCTTTCTTCTCACAATATACTTTCTCCTCAAAACGGTGCTCCTATTACTATTCCGAATCAGGAATTAATATTAGGATGTTATTATCTTACAAAAGAATTGCCGGGAGATCTGGGAGAAGGAAAAATATTTTCAAATTCAGATGAAGTAATGCTGGCATTTGACAATAAAAAAGTCGGACTGCATGCAAGAATTAAAGTCAGATTCAGAGGCGAAATAATCGAGACTACAGTTGGACGGGTTATTTTTAATAGATGCGTACCTGAGAAGATTCCATTTATCAATGAACTTCTGAAAAAGAAGAAGATCATTGAAATGATAAATATGATTTATAATAGAGTGGGAAATCTCGAGACTTCTGTATTCCTTGATAATCTGAAAGAGATCGGATTTAAATATGCAACAATGGGAGGACTTTCTGTAAACATTGATGATATTGAAGTACCTGCAACCAAAGACAAGATCATTGAAGAGGCATTCCTCAGAGTTGACAGAATTGAAAAATCAAAAGCAAAAGGTATAATTTCAGAGAATGAGAGATATAATAAAGTTATTGATATATGGACACACGTACGGGATGAAGTAAAGAGAGATCTGATGAGAAATTTATTGAGCTCCAAGCAGGGATTTAACTCATTGCACATGATGATTGATTCAGGTGCGAGAGGTTCGGCAGAGCAGGTCAGTCAGCTCGCAGGTATGAGAGGACTTATGCAGAAGCCGCAGAAATCCATGACCGGTCAGGCAGGTGAGATCATTGAGAATCCGATCATTGCAAACTTTAAAGAAGGTTTGTCAATTCTCGAATACTTTATTTCAACTCACGGTGCAAGAAAAGGTCTTGCTGATACAGCTTTAAAAACTGCTGACGCGGGATATCTGACGAGAAGACTTGTTGATGTAGCTCAAGATGTTATTATTATAGAAGTGGATTGTAACACTATCAGAGGTGTAACTACTGAAGCACTAAAAGAAGGAGAAGACATTAAGGAATCTCTGGCTGAAAGAATTCTTGGCAGAGTAGCAGTTCATGATGTAGTAAATCCGCTGACTAAAAAAGTAATCATCAAAGGCGGTGAACTTATTAATGAAGAGCTTGCAGACATGGTAGCTGAAACTCCTATCACAGAAGTTGAGATCAGATCAGTATTGACATGCGAATTAAAAAGAGGTGTCTGCGCAAAATGTTACGGCAGAAATCTGGCTACAGGAAAGATGGTGGAAGTAGGAGAAGCAGTAGGAATAGTAGCTGCACAGTCCATCGGAGAGCCGGGTACACAGCTTACTTTAAGAACATTCCATATCGGTGGTACTGCAAGTAAGATCATTTCGCAGTCGCAGATCTCTACGAAATTTGAAGGTAAAGTGAAATTTGAAAATATTAAGATCGTAGAATATAAAGGCGGAGCTGGAACGGAATTTGTTTCTCTTAGCCGAAACGGTCTGATAAATATAATGGATGAAAACGGTTCACAGCTTGCTAGATATACTGTGCCTTACGGTACACATCTCAAAGTAAAAGACAAAGAGATAGTTCCTAAGAATGCAATTCTGTATGAATGGGATCCATATAACTCTGTAATTGTAGCTGAAGATGATGGTGTTATAAATTATTTTGAAATGGATGAAGGCAAGCAGTATGATATTTCAAAAGATGAACAGACAGGATTCTTACAAAAGATCGTAATTGAATCCAGAGATAAAACGAAATCACCTACGATTCAGATTTTGAATCCGAAGAATGAAAAGCTTATGAGTTCTTATCTGATACCTGCCAAAGCTTCACTGTTGGTAGATAACGGAGCTGATGTAAAAGCCGGAACCATCATGGTAAAGATCCCGAGAGAGTCGGGTAAGACACGTGATATTACAGGTGGTCTTCCGAGAGTTACTGAATTATTCGAAGCAAGAAGTCCAAATGATCCGGCAAAAGTCGCTGAGATCAATGGTACTGTTGAGATTGGAAAAATTTCAAGAGGCAGCAGAGAAGTAAGGATCATCAGTAAAGACGGAAGTAAAGTTATTGATTATAAAATACCTATTGGGAAACATATTCTTGTAAGACACGGAGACATCGTGAAATCAGGAGAGCCGCTCACAGGTGGTGCTTATGATCCTGTTGATATTCTGAAGATCAAAGGTGTTGCTGAAGTTCAGGAATATCTTGTAAATGAAATTCAGGAAGTTTACAGAATTCAGGGTGTAAAGATCAATGACAAACACATTGAAGTTATAGTTAGACAGATGCTTCAGAAAGTAAAAGTCTCAGACACGGGAGATACTAATTTCCTTGAAGGTGATGTTGTAAATAAAATTTTATTTGCAGAGAAGAATGAAGATCTGAAAGGAATGGTTGTAGTAACCGATCCAAACGGATATGATAAAGTAACAGAAAATCAGGTTTACAGCAAGAAGGAAGCTAAAGAAATGAATGCGGCTCTTAAGAAAAAAGATAAACCGTTATTCAAAGTAAGAGATGCTGTTCCTGCTACAGCCGAACCGGTGTTGCTTGGTATAACTCAGACTTCACTTACGACTGAAAGCTTTATTTCTGCAGCTTCATTCCAGGAGACTACAAAAGTTCTGACGGATGCAGCTATCAGAGGAAAGGTCGATCACTTACTTGGATTAAAAGAGAATGTGATCATCGGTCAGCTTATTCCGGCAGGTACAGGTCTCAGAAAATATAAGGAGATCATAGTAACTGAAAAAAGTGAATATCAGGAAGTTGTAAAAGCTGAAGATTCATCTGATGAAGAAAAGCCAAAGAAAAAAGCTAAAGCTAAAAAGAAAAAGACTGAAGAAGTAGATTAACATAATTACTTTTTGGTAAAATATTAAAAGCCGTTTCTGAAGAGAGACGGCTTTTTTTAATGTTCAATTTTTAATGTTCAATTTTTAATGTTCAATGTTAAATTAATTTTGAATGGATTGAATAAATAATGGTGATCTCCGTCTCCGCAAAGTCATGTGCTATTCGGACTCTTTGGAAAAAGAATATGTTCATTGATAAATTAATTTTAAACTATTTTTTTACAGATATTGTGTTTTAAAAAATCAGAACATTTTCCAAATAGATATCTGAATAAATTCCATTCTAAAGCAAACAGAATTTGAAATCAGAACATAATTTTTTCGATCGATCTTGTAAAATTCCTCGTCACAATTCTCCAATATAGAAATCCTTTAAATTTTTAAAAAAACATTAACTTTCCTTTAAATATCGATTTGACATTAATATTATTTTGCGTATTTTTGTATATCAGTGGGGTAAAGTGGAGGAAAGTGGAGGATGCTAAAAACATCGTAATTTCACACTTTTTTTAGAAAAATATTAAGAAATTATTATTTTTTCTTATCTCAAAATAACAAAGCTATTAAATAAATAAAACTCAACAATGTTTATCGGACATTCGGTCTGTAATTTAGATGCCAAGTCAAGATTGATATTACCTGCAAAATTCAGAAAAAATATAAATCCTGAAGCAGATAATAAACTTGTCCTGACAAAAGGAATGGACGGTTGCGTTGCAGTTTATCCTTATGATGAGTGGGAAAGAGAAAACGACCGGTTAGCTTCATTAAATAAATTTAATATTGAAGACAGATATTTTCTAAGGGATTTTATGTTTAATGCAACCGAATGTGAAATTGATTCTCAAAACAGAATTTTAATTCCATCTTCAATAATAGTAATTGGCGGTCTGAAAAAAGAAATTTTATTAACCGGTGCAATGAAATTTATGGAGATCTGGGATCCTGAAAGAAAAAATATTTATGATAATTCCATTCAGACTCCGATCGAAGAAATTGCAGAGAGAGTAACTGAAAAAAATATATCACAGCAAAATAAAAATTCAGGAGACAGTTAAAGAGTTTTTAAAAGATATTTAAAAAAATATATGTGAAGTTAATGTTTGATAATATTTGCAATGATGATTGAAGAAAACTTTCACATACCTGTTCTTTCAAATAAAGCTGTCGAATTTCTGATCAATGAAAAAATATCTGATCAAATCTTAGTCGACGGGACATTAGGCGGCGGTGGTTATACAAAATTAATTTGTGAACAACTTGATTTCAGTGGGAAAGTAATTTCGATCGATAAAGATGAAAATGCATTGAGTCATGCAGGTGAAGTCCTGTCTGAATTTAAAGACAGAATAATTTTTGTTAATGGAAATTTCGCTGACATAAAAGATATAATTCCGGAAACGAAACTGACTCATATAACAGGAATTGTACTTGATCTCGGGCTTTCATCTTATCAGTTAAATGCAGAGGACGGGTTCAGTTTTATGCAGGATACTCCTCTTGATATGAGAGCTTACAAAAAAGATTCACTGACAGCTTCTGAAATTTTAAATTCTTACAGAAAAGAAGAATTGGCAGAACTCTTTAAAAAGTTTGGCGATATAGGGAATGCTGATAGATTATCAGAAGCGATTTACAAAAAAAGAAAAGTTAAAAAATTTGAAACTACTTTTGATATGGTGGAAACAGTAAACAGTGAATACAGTCTCGGACAAAAGAATCAGATAGATTTCCTGGCTAAGATATTTCAATCACTGAGGATTGAAGTAAATAATGAACTTGGGAATCTTGAAAAAGTACTTACAGATTCTACAGAACTTTTGATATCCGGCGGAAGAATTGTTATAGTCTCTTATCATTCACTTGAAGACAGAATAGTAAAGAATTTTTTCAGAGATAATACACGGACTTATGAAAAAACCGATAATCCGTATTTTGACAAAGAGATAGAACCGGTTCTGAAAATTTTAACTAAGAAACCTGAAGTTCCGACACGAGAAGAAATAAAATCAAATCCAAGATCGAGAAGTGCTAAACTTAGAGCAGCAGAAAAAATTTAATTTCAATTAAAAAGAATTTTACCAAATAATATTTGTAAACAATATTAACCATTTAAACAAAATGAAAAAGCCAAACAAAAAAATCTCAATCTTTTATTTTCTAATCTGTCTTATCATCACTTCTGTAATACTTGTTATCTATATAAATAACATCATACAGGTAAATCAGATAATGGTAAGAAATAATGAATTGAAAGAAGAGCTCAGAAAAGCTGTACAGAAAAACGAACAGCTTTTGACTGAAACAGAAAAGCTTACATCATTTGACAGAATAAATTCTTTAGCATCCGAGAAATTAGAATTATCCTATAAAGAAAATTCTACAGTTGAAGCAAAGAACATAACAATTAAAAATTCAGAATTGAAATAATTTTACTATAACTTTTTGCAGTTTAAAAACTATAAATCTCCCAACAAAGATCTGACCCAGAGAAGGAAAATCAATCTGCTTTTTCTTTTACTCTCCGGGATGTTTATAGCTATTTTGATAAAACTTGTGAACGTTCAGATCATTGAAACTGAAAAATATAAAATAGCTGCAAGGAAGCAATATGAAAATAAAATAGTTTTATCTCCTTACAGGGGACTGGTCTTTGACAGAAATATGAATGTCCTTGTCTCAAACTCTTATGAATACTCTATCGCAGCTGATCCAAACATGATAGAGGATGCGGAAAAAGCTGCAGATTATCTTGCGTTAAAATTCGGGAAAAACAGGGATGAATATTTTTCAAAATTAAATTCCACGAATACCTCTTATATCTTTTTAGAAAGAAGGATTGACGAAAGTAAAACATCCGGTCTTGACACTTTAAATCTGAGTGGAATTATTGTTCTTAAAGAACCAAAGAGAGTTTACAATTACGGAAGTCTTGCATCTCAGGTACTTGGATTTACAAACATCGACAACAAAGGTCAGATGGGCCTGGAGCTTTCTATGGAAAAAGAACTTGCAGGCAAAGAAGGTTTTGTGATAATGCAGCGAGACGGTAAAGGCAACAACAGACCATCGATGGAATTCCCGCGAAAAGAACCTGAAAACGGAAATAATCTTGTGCTGACAATTGATATTAATATTCAGAGGATAGCGGAAGAAGAGCTTGCTGAAGGTGTTAAAAAGTTTAATGCAGACGGCGGAAAAGTAATTGTAATGTCAGTGAAGACAGGCGAGATACTTGGAATGAGTTCATATCCGACTTTCGATCCGAACAATATTACTACTGCTGATACATCCGGTATGAAGAATGCAGTACTTTCAGATATTTATGAGCCCGGATCCACTTTTAAAATTGTAGCTGCAGCAGCGGCACTTGAAGAAAAAATTGAAAATAAAAATTCTATTATTGCAACAGAAAGTATTAATGAAGTAAAAGGAATGAAGATCACAGATGTACACGGATCTTCAAGTATGACATTTCAGGAAGTACTGGAGCAGTCAAGCAATGTCGGGTTTAGTAAAATTGCGATGAAGATCGGCTCAGAAAAGTTTTATAAATATGCAAGAGATTTTGGATTTGGAATTAGTTCGGGTATTGAGTTACCGGGTGAAAATAAAGGATTGCTCAAAAAGCCAATTGAGTTCTCAGGATTTTCACTGCCATATATGTCCATCGGATATGAAGTAATGGTCAACGCACTTCAGATCACTAATGCATATTCAGCGATTGCTAATAATGGTGTAATGATGAAATCATATATCATTAAAAAGGAAACTTCTTCAAGCGGAGGTACAGTATTTGAAAATAAGCCGACAGTCTTGAGACAGATAATTTCAGAGAATACAGCAATTACATTAAGTCAGCTTCTAACCGGAGTGGTAGAGCGGGGAACGGGAGTTGATGCAAAGTTAGAAGGAATGCAGGTTGCGGGAAAGACAGGAACTTCTCAGAGATTAGTGAACGGAGAATATACAAACAAATCTCACAATGCTTCTTTTGCCGGATATTTCCCTGCTGAAAATCCTAAGGTAATTATTACAGTCATTCTGAATAATCCGAAATCAGGAGAATATTATGGTGGGAAAGTTGCAGCTCCGATATTTAAAAACATTGCATCAAAAATATTAAGTCTTTCAAACTTACCGAGTTTTACAGCTCCTGAAAATAATATTTCCAATGTTTCAAATTTAAATAATGTAACCAGCGAATCAGTTCAGGGTGAAAATAAATTCATTCCGGTAAAACAGGTGCTGATTCCAAACTTTGTAAATCTGAAATTAGAAGATGCAAAAGATATTTTGTTTGAAAAAAATATGCGTTATGAAATTATAGAGAACGATGAAGTAATGATCAGGGATGGAAATATTAAAATAATAGAATCACAGTATCCTGAAGCAAATCAATTGCTGGATCTGAGTGAAGAAATTATTGTAAAGCTTGTAGTAAAAGATGCAAAGATAACAGATGACAGACTTGTGGCAGTGCCTGATGTAAAAGAACTAAGTCTGAGAAAAGCAATAAATCTTTTGCTTTCCGAAGGTCTGGATATGGAAATAATCGGCAGCGGAAAAGTGGTCGGTCAGTCTCCGGAAACAGGAACGAAATTGCTGCCAAGATCAAGAGTGATTTTATACTGCAAAGATTAGAAAATGAAACTTTCAGAAATATCCGAAAAAATTCGGAGTAGTTCTTTGAAATATGAAATAGATTTTCCTGATGATACAGAAATTACCGGACTATGCTATGATTCAAGAAATGTAAAATCGGGTAATATTTTTTTTGCAGTCAAAGGTCTGATCAGCGATGGAAATAATTTTATAAAAGAAGCGATAGAAAAAGGTGCTGTACTGGTTTTTACTGATGATGAAAAATTTTCTGAATCACAATTGCCTGTAATAAAGGTAGATGATGTAAGAAAATTCATGGCAATGGTGAGTGGCATATTTTATGGAGACCCTTCATCAAAATTAAAACTAATCGGAGTGACAGGAACAAACGGAAAAACTACTTCGGCTTATCTAATACATGTGATGCTTAGTAGTGCAGGTTACAAAACAGGACTCATTGGAACGATAGAATGTATGATAGGAAATGAAAAAATAGAATCAAAGTTGACTACACCTGACTCAGTTGAACTTAATATGATACTGAATAAAATGGTAAATGAAAAAACAGAATTTTGTGTAATGGAAGTTTCTTCGATTGCTTTGTCGATGCAAAGGGTATATGGTTTGAAATTTGATACGGCAGTATTTACAAATCTTACAAGTGAACATCTGGATTTTCATAAGGATATGGAAAATTATTTTGAAGCAAAGAAAATATTGTTTGATTATTTAGGTGAAGACAGCTTTGCAGTTTCAAATAAAGATGATGAATTTGGTCAAAAAATTTTAAGTGATACGAAGGCAGAGAAAGTTTTTTATTCAGTTGATAGTCCTATCGAAAGTGATGAAGATTTGAAAGCTGATGATGTAAAATTAGGAATGGATGGAATTAATTTTAATATGATCTACAGAGAAAAAAATGTAAATATAAGTTCTGATCTGGCAGGCAGATTCAATGTCTATAATATACTTGCTTCGGCAGGGACGGTTTTAAATTATAATGTCTCTCTTAAAAGTATATCAGATGTGCTGGATAATTTCAACGGAGTAACTGGAAGATTTAACAGAATTCCACTTCCAAACGGAGCTGTAGCTGTAATTGATTATTCTCATACATCGGATTCATTAAAGAATGCTATTGAAGCAGCGAGAGAAATAATTAAAGATGAAAATAAAAACGGATCACTGATCACGATTTTCGGATGCGGCGGAAATAAAGACAGACTGAAAAGACCTGTGATGGGAAAGTATGCGACTGAGCTTTCGGATTTTACAATTATCACTTCCGACAATCCGAGATTTGAAGAACCATTTGAAATTATTGAAGAGATTAAAAAAGGAATTTCAGAAGAAGCAGAATACAAAGTGATCGAAAACAGAGAAGAAGCGATAAAGGCAGGGATAGGAATGTCAGTAACGGGAGATATTGTTTTGATTTGCGGAAAAGGACATGAGACATATCAGGAGATCAAAGGAGTAAGAAGTCATTTTGATGATAAAGAAACAGTATTAAAATATCAGAATCTTTCTTTGAAAAATGCTTGAACTAAAAGATCTGCTAAGCATAGATTCTGTAAGAGATTATCAGGAAGGTAAAGAAATAAAAAATAGATTTTCAGGAGTTTCAATTGATTCAAGAACTGTCGGTAAAAATGAAATATACATTGCAATCAAAGGGGAAAATTTGGATGCGCACAAATTTTTACCGGCAGTATTTTTAAAAGGAATTAAGCTATTTGTTGTAAATGAAAAATGGTTCATCAAAAACAAAAATAAGTATAAAGGAAATTCGATAGTTGCAGTAAATGATACAACAGAAGCGCTTGGTCAGTTTGCAGCGGTGCACAGAAGCAGATTAAATATTCCTGTCTTTTGTATCGGCGGCAGCAACGGCAAGACGACTACAAAGGATCTGGTGTCAACAGTTTTAGATAAAAAGTTTAAAGTACTGAAGACAGAAGGTAATTTCAATAATCACATCGGACTTCCGCTGACATTATTGAGATTAAATAAGTCACATGAAATAGCAGTATTAGAAGTAGGCTGTAATCATTTTAAAGAAGTGGAATATCTAATGAAGATTGCAAAACCAAGTTTTGGAATGGTGACAAACATCGGCAAGGAACATCTTGAATTTTTTAAAGATCTGAAAGGTGTGGCAAAAGCTGAGTTTGAATTGTATGACTATTTAGAAAAAACTTCGGGTACGGCTTTTATGAATTTTGATGATAAATTTATCAGGAGTAGATCAAAAGAGATGAGTAATGCGAAAGTGATTTCATATTCTTATAGTTCTAAATCTGATGTTACAGGTGAATTTGAAGGTTACAATAAAATGTATCAGCCGGTAATAAAAGTTACCAAAGGAGCAAAGTCATTTAATGTCACGATATCTACATTTGGAAAGCATTCGGTATTCAACGGACTAGCAGCAGCGGCAGCGGGATTAAGTTTCGGGGTAAGTGCAAGTTCTGTCAAAAGTGCATTAGCTAATTTCAAAGAGTCATCTTCAAAGAGGATGGAAATTACAGATCATAACGGAATTAAATTTATCAATGACACATATAACAGCAATCCGGAATCAGTGAGAATGGGAATTGAGACAATGATGGGATTTGAAAACAAAGGTGAAAAATATGCAGTGTTATCGGATATGCTTGAGCTTGGAAAAGGCAGTGTTTCTGAACATAAAGAAATTGGTAAATTTATAAAAAGGTCGGGAATAAAAAATCTCTACACTTTTGGAAAATATTCAATTCACACTTTCAAAAGTGCAGGCAAAATGGAAAATAATTTATACTTTGAAAATAAAACTGATCTTGCAGAATTACTTAAGAGAAATTTGAAAGCGGGAGATATAGTGTATGTAAAAGGTTCGCGCGGCATGAAGATGGAAGAAGTAATTAATCATATTACTGAAAAAAAATAAAGTATGCTTTACAAATTAGCAGAATACATCAACGCGAATTTTAATCCTCCGGGTTTTGATCTGTTCAGATTCATTACATTCAGATCAGCGCTTTCTGCTATTACAGCATTACTTATAAGTTTCGTACTTGGTCCGAGGATAATAAAATTTCTGAAAAAGAAACAGATCGGTGAAGCACGAAAGGAAGACGGACCACAGTTCCACTGGTCAAAAGCCGGTACGCCGACAATGGGCGGTTTTATAATTTTACTTTCGGTGATCATACCGGTTTTATTATGGGGAGATCTTGGAAATATATATGTGATAATAATTTTGTTTGTGACAATTGCACTTGGCATAGTTGGATTTACTGATGATTATTTAAAAGTAGTAAAGAAATATAAAAAGGGACTTGCAGAGAGATATAAAATGCTGGGTCAGATCACAGTCGGACTTATAGTTGGACTGGCAATTTATTTTCTGCCGCAGTTTGACGGGATTCATTCGATCACGACCATTCCTTTTTTAAAAGGGTATGAGTTTGATTTTTCTTATGCATATATACCGATCGTTGTATTTATTATTACTGCTACATCGAATGCAGTAAACTTTACTGACGGATTGGACGGACTGGCAGTCGGTACAGTAGGAATAGTAGCTCTGACACTTGGTATCATTGCATATGTTTCGGGAAATGTCGAGACATCAAAATATCTGAATATAATTTATCTCAGAGGTAACGGCGAGCTTGCAATCTACTGTACAGCACTAGTCGGAGCGGCACTTGGATTTCTCTGGTATAATTTTTATCCGGCGCAGGTATTTATGGGAGACACAGGTTCACTGGCACTTGGAGGAGCAGTCGGTACATTGTGTGTGCTGGTAAAAAAAGAATTCATGCTGCCGATACTTGGCGGAATATTTTTTATGGAAGCAATATCAGTAATACTGCAGAGATATTATTTTAAATACACGAGAAAAAAATACGGTGAAGGAAAAAGAATTTTTAAAATGGCGCCAATACATCATCACTTTGAAATGAAAGGAATACCTGAGCCAAAGATAGTGATCAGATTTTATATAATTGCAGTGATACTTGCAATAATAACTTTAGCGTCATTAAAAATCAGATAAAATGTAATGACGGATAAACGTTCTTTTACAATACTCGGTGCAGGCAGAAGCGGAATAGCAGCGGCAGGACTTTTAAAAAAAAACGGTTATGAAGTATTTCTGAGTGAGGAAAATCAAGAAGATTCTCTGAAATATTTTAATAAAGAATTTCTTTTAAAAGAAAAAATCGAATTTGAAACCGGCGGACATTCGGAAAGGATCTATGACAATGATGTATTCATAGTCAGTCCGGGGATACCACCTGAAAGTGAAGTGATATTAAAAGCTGTCAGACTTGGGAAGAAGATTCTGTCTGAAATTGAAGTTGCTTCGGAATTTTGTAAATGTCCGATAATAGCAATTACCGGTACAAATGGTAAAACAACAACGGCAGTACTTACAGGTGAAATATTCAGAAATGCCGGCTATGATGTAAAGGTCTGCGGGAATGTCGGTTTAGCATTTTCTGAAATAGTGAGTGATCTGAAAGAAAATTCTATAGTGATACTTGAGGTGAGCAGTTTTCAATTAGAGTACACGGAAAATTTCAGACCTGATGTTTCGGTGATTCTTAACATTACTCCTGATCATATTGACTGGCATAAGAGCTTTGAAAATTATTTATATGCAAAGGAAAAGATCAGAAGAAATCAGACAGTGGAGAATCTTTCTGTTTTAAATTTTGATGATAAGATACTAAGAGATGAACTTCAAAATTCAAATGCAGCGGAAGCATTTTTCAGTATAAAAAATGATATTCAGGAGTCAGAAATAAAAAGGGGATGCATGATAAAAAACAACAGAGTAATTTATTTTGACAAAAGTAAAAATATAAATGAAATTATAATGGAAACTCACGAGATCAACATAAGAGGTAATCACAATCTTTACAACTCACTTGCTGCATTAATTTCTGCAAGGGCTTTTGATATAAAAAAGGAAATCATCAAAGATACCCTGATAAGATTCAAAGGTGTCGAGCACCGAATTGAATTTGTAAGGGAGCTCGACGGTGTGAAATATTATAACGATTCCAAAGCTACCAATATCGATTCGGTCATAGTAGCGCTTGAGTCATTTGAAAAAGATCTGATTCTGATACTTGGCGGAAAGGAAAGTGGAAATGATTATTCTGTGATCGATAAGCTGGTTTCAGAGAGAGTGAAGATTATTGTAGCAATAGGTGAATCGAAAAATAATATTATTGAGCATTTTTCAAAAATAGTAAAATGTGAATCCACAGAAAGTTTAGATGAAGCTGTAAAATATTGCAAAGTAAATTCATCACAGGGAGATTCAGTACTGCTGTCGCCGGCTTGTAAAAGTTTTGATATGTTTGACAGCTATGAGCACAGGGGAAAAGAGTTTAAGAAAGCTGTAAATAATTTATAAAAAGTTAAGTAATAATAATTGTCACATAAGTATAAAATAGATGTCTGGATATTACTGCCTGTTCTGGTACTGATGGGAATCAGTGTGGTAGCGGTTTACAGCGCGAGTTCTACATTTGCAATGGACAGATTTCAGGACAGCAATTATCTTATTAAGCAGCATATGATAAAAGTTGGGATTTCAATCATACTTATTTTTCTTATAGCAAAATTTGATTATAAAAATTACAGACAGTTTGCGAAATATTTATTGTGGGGTACAATAATACTTTTGATTTTAACTTTATTCATTGGCAACGAATTAAAAGGCGCCAGTCGCTGGATATATCTGGGACCATTTAGTTTTCAACCGTCTGAGCTGGCAAGATATTTTATTATAATGTACATCGCACTTTTGCTGGCAAAGAAAAAAGATTATCTCGATCTTTTATACAGGGGATATCTGCCAATAATTTTTTATGTACTGCTTGTATCAGGACTGATCCTCATACAGCCGAATCTTTCAGTTTCGCTGATCATATTTGCAACATGCATGTCGATGCTTTTTTTATCGAATGTAAAATTCAAACACTTAGTTATTACATTACTTTCTCTTGTACCGCTGGTGGTAATTTTCATTCTTTCAAAAGATTATATAATAAAAAGAATTGTGTCATATTCAGAACATAGTACAGGCGGAGAAGGAAGTTATCAGCTTCAGCAGGCACTCATTGGATTTGGAAACGGAGGACTGCTTGGCATAGGTCCCGGAAATTCCAATCAGAGGGAATATTTTTTACCGGAGGCACATGGTGATTTTATTTTTTCGGTGATCGGTGAAGAGTATGGATTCATCGGCACATTTCTGATCATAGCTTTATTTTTTATAATTCTTTACCGAGGATACAAAATAGCGAAAGATACAAAAGAGGATTTTGGGAAATATATGGCATTTGGTATTACGACAATGATCGTACTGAATGCAGTAGTAAATATGGCAGTGGCAAGCGGAGTATTTCCGACTACAGGTGTGACTCTTCCATTTGTAAGTTACGGCGGAACTTCGATCTTATTCAGCGCGATAGCAGTCGGGATTTTACTGAACATATCTTCATTCAGGGACGAGATAAATGAAGAAATCACTCTGGAGTAGAGTAATGAAATATTTATTTGCAGGGGGCGGTACAGGCGGTCACATATTTCCGGCGATAGCAATTGCCGATGAGATCAGAAAACTTGATCATGAAGCTGAGATACTTTTTGTAGGAGCTAAAGGCAGGATCGAGGAAAAGATTGTACCACAGAATAATTATAAGCTTGAAGTAATTTCAATATCAGGATTTGACAGACAAAATTTTTTTAAAAATATTTTATTACCGGTAAAAGTAATGACATCGATCACACAAAGCAGAAAGATAATAAGAGACTTCAGCCCTGATGTTGTCATAGGCACAGGCGGATTTGTATGTGGACCGGTCATTTATACAGCTAAGAGAATGGGAATTCCCTCATTGATACAGGAAGGAAATTCATTTGCAGGTAAAACGATAAAGATACTTTCTGAAAAATCCGATAAAGTTGTGATCAATTTTGAGGAAACAAAAAATTTTCTAAAGAGAAAAGATAACATAATAAAGATCTCGCATCCGGTAAGAAATTCTCTGAGCATAAAGAACAGGGAAGATTCCCTTCTTAAATTCGGATTAGAGACAAAGAAGAAATCTCTTTTTATTTTTGGCGGTAGTCAGGGTGCAACAGCAGTAAATTCTGCATTAATAAAAATAATACCTGATCTGAATAAAGAAGATATCAATATCATTTGGCAGACGGGTGAAAATGATTTTGATAAGATAAGTGAGATGCTTAAAGAGTTAGATCATAAGATCCGAATATTGAAATTTGTTAACAACATGGATGAAGCATATTCTGCAGCAGACCTGATAATCTGCCGTGCAGGGATTACAAGTATAATGGAGATAGCTTTATTAAAAAAAGCAGCTATACTTATACCATTCCCTGGAGCAGCAGAAGATCATCAGGTAAAAAATGCAATGAGTCTGAAAAAAATGAATGCGGCAGAAGTGATACTTCAGGAAAACATTGAAAAAGAATTGCTTCCCGGTATCCTTAGACTTATAAGAAATGACAACGCTTTGAATGAACTAAGAAATAATGTAAGTGAATTTTCTGATAGAGATGCTGCCAGAAAAATAGCCGAAGAAGTTTTAAAACTTGCAAACAAAAATTGAATAACTTAATAAATGAATAAGAGAGCATATAAATATAAACTGGATTTCTATTACAAGTCATTAGCGCTGTATCTAATCACGCTGGTTATTTATATACTTATCAAAGGAAAATTTTTTCAGGCAAGATTTGAAGTGGTTGTAAAAGATCCGATAATTTATATAATTTCAATATTCATTTTCTTTTATTTGATTCTGCTTGTTCTTAATGCGCTCAGAGGCAGAGAGATTATTTTTGAAACAGACAGTATTATATTTAAAAACAGGTTTGGTCAAAAAGTTATAAATCTAAATGAAATTATTCAGATCAGATTTTCAAGAGAAAAAAAACGGATGAGAGAAGAAAGAAGCGATTCAAGAATAATTAAATTAAAACTGAACCACAGACGGAGAATGATAAGAGTAAAGCTTAGTGATTTTAATGATGAGAAGGAATTGATGAACGAATTTAAAAATATTTCAAAAAATTTAACACAAAAATAATGGATGCATCTGAAAACATTTTTAATAATGTAAAGAAAGTTCATCTGATAGGTATTGGCGGGATAGGAATGAGCGGAATAGCTGAATATCTTGTACGTAAAGGATTTAAAGTTTCGGGTAGTGACCTTAACCCGGGTTCGTCCGGAAGAAAGTTAGAGATTCTGGGTGTGAAAATTTTCAAACGGCATGATGCAGAAAATCTGCCGCCGGATACTGAACTTGTAATTTACACATCAGCAGTAAATGAAAGTAATGCTGAAATGAAAAAGGCAACTGAGCTGAATATCAAAACCATTAAAAGAGCAGCAGCTCTTGGAAATATTGTAAATGAAATGTTTATGATAGCAGTCTGCGGAACTCACGGAAAGACTACGACTTCGGCTATGATTGCAAAAATTTTGATAGACAATAAACTTGATCCGACAGTCTTTGTCGGAGGGAGTATGGAATTTCTTGACGGAAGCTCATCTAAGATCGGCAAAAGTAATATTGCAATTGTAGAGGCAGATGAATATGACAGAAGTTTTTTGACTCTGAAGCCGGATGTTGTAGTAATAACAAATATTGAAGCAGATCATTTAGATATATATAAAGACATTGATGATATAAAAGATACTTTCAAAAAATTTCTTGATAATGGAAAAGATGATATGAAGATCATTGCCTGTGGTGATGATAAAATAGTATCGGAGCTTATTGCTGATTATCCTAAAAAAATTACTTATGGATTTGATAAATCGAATGATATAGTGATTGAACATATGGGTTATGAAAAGTCAAGTATAGTTTTTCATGTAGATAATGAAAACCTGAGGATTAAGGTTTTCGGAAATCATAATGTTTTAAATTCAACTGCAGCTTATGCAGCAGCAAATAGTTTTGGAATCAAGTCTGAAGGATTTAATGACAGCATGAAAACATTTACCGGTGTTAAGAGAAGAATGGAATTGAAATACAATAACGGAATAAAAGTATATGATGACTATGCGCATCATCCGACTGAAGTAAAAGTTACACTGGAGGCAATCAGAAAAATGTATGAAGGCAGGATCATTACAGTATTTCAGCCTCATCTTTATTCGAGGACAAGAGATTTTTATAAAGAGTTTGCTGAATCATTCAAAGATACGGATATTCTGTTTCTGGCAAAAATATATCCTGCACGGGAGGAAAGTATTCCGGGAGTTACAAGTGAGCTGATCTTAAATGAATATACAGTGCTTGGAAAAGAGGGATATTATATTGATGATAATGATAAACTACTTTCAAAACTAGAGAGCATCAGTAAAGACGGTGATGTTTTTATATTTCAGGGTGCAGGCGATATCACAGAGTTAAGAAGCCGGTTTGTAAAGGAGATGAAAAAAAATTCTAACTGGACAGTACCGTTGTGAATATTAAAAAAGCAATATTAGTAATCATATTTACTGCACTTGGAACGTTAGCCGTTTTATCGTTAAGCTGGAGAAGTGAGAATCCTGTGGAAGTAATTTCTGTATCTGGAAATTATTCAATCTCCAGGGAAGAGATATTGAACTATGCTCATCTGAATGATACTTTGATAAATCCTGAATCAATCGGGATAGATCTGATACAGGACAGGATCTCCAAACATCCTGAGATCAAGAGTGTTTATGTTAGTTTGGTACAGCCATCAGAGCTGAAGATCGAAGTAGTTGAGAAAAGACCTGTTGCAATTCTTAATGGAGAAAGTGAAATGTATCTCATTGATGACGGACTTGATGTGTTTCCTTTCAGAAATTATTCGAAGCTGTATGATCTTCCTGTGATCAGTGGAGTCAGGATTGATATGAATCCGAAAAGTAAAAATAAATTTAATACAGAAGATCTGAGGACAGCTTTATTTATTATATTGAATTCATATAAAGATAGTAAAGCGATGTACAATAATATTTCGGAGATAAAACTTTCTGATACAAATAAATTAATAATTTATCTGACGGAAGATTCTACTCCGTTTTATTTTCCAAGATATAGTGATAAAAAAATTGCTGATAAAAGTTATCAGAAAGAGCTTATGGATAAATTGAAAATTTTTAAAAATTATTTAAATCAGTCACTTGCAGATCAACTGAAAGAAAAAGTAAACTATATAGATCTTCGGTTTAAGAATCAGATAATTGTAAATTCAAATAACCAATAATGGCAGCTAAAAAAAAGAAAAAGAAAAAATCCGATGAAGATATAATAGTGGGTCTTGATGTAGGCACTACAAAGATCTGCGTAATAGTAGCCAAAGTAAAAGATGATAAAAACATCGACATACTCGGGATTGGCAAAGCTCCGTCTCACGGACTTCACAGAGGTATAGTAGTAAATCCTACAAAGACTTCAGAGTCAATTAAGGCAGCCATTGAAGAAGCGGAAATGAATTCGGGAATTGAAATTACATCAGCTTCGGTGGGAATTGCAGGTCATTACATAAGATGTATTCAGTCAAACAGCGCGATAGGAATCAATAATCCTGACAGAGTGATACAGGAAGAAGATGTGATAAGACTAATAGAACAAGCAAGGATCATTAAACTTCCAAGCGACACAATGATCATTGATGTGATCCCGCAGGAATATATCATAGACGGAAAAGACGGAATTTTTGAAAATCCCGTTGGAATGTTCGGGACAAGATTAGAGTCTAAAGTAAATATTATAACAGGACTTGTATCTTCAATGGACGATCTTTCCAAGTGTGTAGAGAGCTGCGGAATTGAAATCGATGACATTGTACTGGAGCCGATCGCTTCTTCACATTCAGTGCTTGATGAAACCGAAAAGAAAGTCGGTGTAGCAATGATAGATATTGGTGGTGGAACTTCTGATATAGCAGTTTTTAAAAAAGGAGTTCTGAAATATACAGCCGGTATAGGAATCGCAGGAAATTTAGTAACGAATGATATAGTGGAAGCACTGGGAATTACTGATGAGGAAGCCGAAAGAATAAAACGTGAATATGGATATGCGACTTTATCTGAAATTTTAAATGATGATGAAATAGTAGTTCAGTCCATAAGGGACATTCCAAAGAAGACAAGTAAAAGTATTCTTGCACGGATCATACAGGCGCGGATGCAGGATATATTTGAACTTGCAGCAATTGAAATTCAGAATTCACAAATATCAAAAGAGCTTCATGCAGGAGTTGTAATTACGGGTGGAGGTTCGCTGGTAAAAGGAACTAAAGAACTTGCAGAAGGAATACTCGGAATGGAAGTGAATCTCGGAATACCTACCGGTCTGACAGGCGGATTAATAAAGGAAGTGGAGAGTCCGATATTTGCGACAGGAGTTGGACTTGTGCTGCATAGAATAAAGACCATGAATGAGGACAGTAAGATAAATGATTTCAAAAAGAAAAGAAAAGGTGGATCTCTTACTATGAACGGATTTTTAAAAAAAGTAAAAACATGGTTTGATGAGCTGTAAAAATTTGTAAAAGAGAATTAAAAATTTTATATAAAGTAAAAATCTTATTAATTAAAATAAGAAAGGGTAAATTAAAATGGCAATAAGAATAGCTGATTCACTGAACAGCGGCGCAAAGATCAGGGTCGTAGGAGTGGGAGGCGGAGGCGGAAACGCTTTGAATTCCATGGTAAATAAAGGTATTGAAGGAGTAGAGTTCATCGCAATAAATACTGATGCTCAGGTCCTTGAAAAAAACAAAGCTGAAACCAAAATACAAATCGGCAGAAATCTTACAAAAGGTCTCGGCGCAGGTATGGTGGAAGAGATTGGTTACAAAGCAGTGGAAGAAAGCAGAGAAGAAATTGAAGCTGCATTAAAAGGCAGCGACATGGTATTTGTAACAGCAGGAATGGGCGGCGGAACAGGTACTGGCGGTGCTCCTGCAGTAGCAAGGATCGCAAAAGGTCTGGGTTCACTTGTCGTGACAATCGTTACCAAACCATTTAAATTCGAAGGCAAGCAAAAGATGTTACTTGCCGAAAGAGGAATTGAAAAACTGAAAAATGAGATCGACAGTCTGATCGTGATTCCGAATGAAAATATACTGAAGCTTGTAAGTAAAGAAGCAACCAGTAAGGAAGCATTTGAAGTCGCAGACAGAGTACTGCATAATGCTGTCAGCGGAATTTCAAAGATCATCACAGAGACAGGAGAGATCAATGTTGACTTTGCAGATGTAAAGACAATCATGAAAGACATGGGAGATGCAATGATCGGAACAGGAATTGCGAGCGGAAAAGACAGAGCAATACAGGCAGCAGAAGATGCGCTGCTGAATCCGCTTCTTGACGAGATAAAGATCGCCGGTTCGAAATGTGTCCTTACAAATATATGCGCCAACGGATTAAAGGTAGGCGAGATAGAAATCATTAATGAGATCATACAAAAAGCAGCAGGTGAAGATGCAAAATTTATTATGGGATGGGTAGAAGATGAAAACATGGGAGACGATATAATGGTGACTCTTATTGCAACAGGTTTCAATCAAAATGCCAAAGTAAATATTCCGCTTGATGAGGTGGGAGCAATAGCAGATAGCAGAGTAAACGTCAATAAGCTTGAAAACAGCTATGCAGGTTACAGTAATAAAGGCAGGATATCTACATTACCAAATCACGAAGAACTTCCGATATATGATGAACCGGCATATACCAGAAGGTCTGTCGATCTGACTGATGATCTGAGTGAAAAAAGAATTAAGCCGCCAGCAGAAATTGATGAAGACTTAGATTTTAATGATATCGAACTTACTGATGATTTTGAAAAGCCCGCATTTTTGAGAAGGTCAGCTGATTAAATCTTTCAAAAATACAATTTAATTATCCCTTATATTAAAACAGCAGTCTGAAAGTGACTGCTGTTCTTAAAATTTTAAATTATGAATTCTTAAATTTATTTAACCAGCGACAGCTTTTTTGTCTGGTTAAAATTATCCGCCGAGAGCTTGTAAAAGTAAATCCCGCTTGCAAGTCCGCTGCCATCAA
>DAORRV010000023.1:0-29874 GCA_035443185.1 Ignavibacteria bacterium
AAATGCCTCGAAGTCTCTAAGACTCAAAGTTTAAAAAAAATAATAAAAACTCAACTGTGTAACTGCCTCAATGTCTCTAAGGCATTAAGTTAATAAAAATAAAATACAGTTAAAGCAGATTCACGAGCTTTTCGGACTCTGCTATATGGAAAATGCTGAAGGAAAAGACTATAAGACTCTAAGACTCTAAGACTCTAAGAATCTAAGTTTAAAAAAAATATAATACCATTTAAGCAGATTCACGTGCTTTTCGGACTCTGCACATATGGAAAATGCTGAAGGAAATGACTCAAAGACTCTAAGACTCTAAGAATCTAAGACTAAATGTTTAGAAATATTAATAAAAAATTTCTTATAGTCTTCGAGACTTTGAGGCTAACTTCTGAATATTTATAAAATTTTTAAAAAATTATATTACACTTACTAAATTCTCAGATGAAATTTTTTCTAATATTTGTAATTACAATATTTTCTGTAAATGCCCGATCACAGGAAAATATAAATTCCATTCTCGATCTTACATTATCTTACAGAGGTCTGGATAAAAATGACATTACGATCCCTGTAAATTTCGACAGGGAAAAGTCTCCAGCCAATAATTCAAAACTATTGCTGCCTTTAGTTAAAGACCTGATGCAAACTCCGATGAATTCTTTTGAATTTACCGATACTATAAGCAGACTGAGTAATATGGATATTAATGTTCTTTTTAAAAATCTAATTGAACTAAAATCAGGCATTCAGTCTTCAGCTAAGTTCAATGAAGGAAATATTAAATTGAATTCACCTGAAGATCTTTTTAACTCTTTAGTCAGATTTTGTAAATTGAAAAAGGATCAAAGTTTAAAAACTGCAAATAAATTTTCAAAAGATGAAAAGGAATTTCTATCAAAAAATCTTTTTTCACTTATCTCTGACGGAGAGTCTGAAGATGAGGGAAATACAAATTCCGATATCTTCAAATTCAATCAGGCTAGAGATTCGTCTACTGCTATTTCAAAAAAAACAATGGATATACTTTCTTCAAAATATTCTGATGAAGTTTTAAATAATTCTGTAAGTGATTTCAATTATTGCAATTCTCTGTTTTTAGTTATTCTAAAAAACTTTTCTGATTTTAAAAATGTCGATACTGAATTTATGAACAATAAAAATTTGAACGGTGATATGCTTTTTTATTATGATGAAAATAATATTCGAATTGCGGTCGGCGGCAAGGGAAATAATCATTACAGCGGACACTTTGATCTTATCATCGATCTTGGAGGCGAAGATACTTATGACATTTTTAGTTCTGATAAAAAAAATATATTCATTGAAAATTTCAACTGTATCATTGACCTTAATGGAAATGACCTTTACACTTCAAAAGAAAATTTCAATTTGGCAGGATCGGTATTTTCAAATAGTTTTATTTTTGATAATGAAGGTGATGATACATACCGTGGAAAAAATATCTCACTTGGATCTGCGATATTTGGTGCAGGAATATTGTGTGACTTTAGCGGGAATGATATTTATCAGGGAAATAAATTTTCTATCGGCGCGGGTTCTTTCGGATTTGGAATTTTATTTGATGTGAATGGTAACGATGTTTATACAGCAAACTCATATTCACAAGGATTCGGAATGACGGAAGGTGTTGGAGTAATATCTGATAAAAGAGGAAATGATTCTTACCTTATAGATGCGCGCTCGCTTGACATCGGCAGATATGAAGATCATTACGTCTCGATGAGTCAGGGATACGGACTTGGACTGAGACCTTATTATGCCGGTGGTATTGGATTGATAATCGAAGGTGAAGGAAATGATATTTACAATACTGATATTTTCGGACAGGGCGGAGCTTACTGGTATGCGTTTGGATGTATTTCAGATAATTCGGGAAATGACAAATATAATTCTTATCAATATGCGCAAGGTGCAGGTATTCATTTGGCAGTCGGAATTTTGCATGACAAAAGCGGATGGGATTTTTATTCTTCAAATGGCGTCTCGCAGGGATGCGGTCATGATTATGGAGTTGGATTTTTGTATGATGAAAATGGCAATGATAATTATTCAGCTTTCTCTCTTTCACAAGGCGCAGGTAATGCAAACGGCATCGGTATTTTTATTGATGAAAAAGGCCGGGACGGATATCTGAATAAGGAACCCGGTAATTCCAGAGGCTATGGAAATTCACGCAGAGAATACGGCAGTCTTGGAATTTTCCTTGACGCATCGGGTGATGATTTTTATTCGCAAATGTCAGACAGCGTAATTTCGAATACTTCAATGTGGGGCGTGATGAATGATTTTTTTTTAAAAGAAGAAAGCTATACACCGAGCGGAACAAATTACAAAGTTCCTTTGGATTCTCTTAAAAGTTATTCGATGGAAGAATATTTTGTAATGGCAAAAACTATTGAGCCGAGATTTTCGCTGTGGCAGGAATTTGGATTCAGACATCTTGTAAATGACAGCGATCAAACTTCTGAATATATTTTAAAATATCTGGATACAGAAGATCACAGGTCAGGACTTGTACTAAGGAATCTTGCATTTAAGATCGGATATTCCATGGGAAATGTATTCAATGAAAAATTAAATTTATATAATAATTCAAAGCAGCCACAGACAATATTTAACGAAAATGAAGTTGCATATATTTGTTACTTATTTGGTGAGACAGGAAATGCTTCAGGTAAAGATGAAATTCTCGGACTTACTTACAGCAGTAATAACAGAATAAAGACTGTTGCAGTAAATGCCATCGGAAAAATCAAATATGATACTTCTGATAATTCATATAAAGAAAAAGTAATTAAAAGACTTTCAGAAATCGTAATGCAAAATAACAACAGTAAAATTTTATCAAAAGACCTGGCGTATGCTTTTGGAAATTATAAAAGTGAAAATGATATACCCGCTTTGATCACACTTTTAAAGAGTGACTATTTCGGTGCAAGATTTATTGCAGCAAGTGAACTTACTTCTTACGGAGATGAATATTTTATTTATCTAGATGAATCTAATATTTCTGACCTTTCACAAAAGATTACTTCATTTCATGCATTTTTAAATTCCACTACAAATCTATCTCTGAATAATTTTGAAAAGCTGATGATAAAATTATCATCTGAAGCAATCTTTAATGACGACGGGATAAAACTTTATTTTGCTGACATTGTGAATAAAAAAATTTCGTCTTCTCAATTAAAAGATGAACAAGTCAGCAGTCGATTGAAAGAAATGTCTGAAGAGATACAAATGAATTCTCCATTAAAAATTAAATAACTATAAATTAATATTTATAAAAATGAAAAATGTAATTTTGAAATTCTCATTTGTTTTAATTATTGCTGTTTCATTCAGCTCATGCGTGAGTATTGATCAGCAGACTAAAATCAATAAAGACGCTTCAGGAAACATTAGTCTGCATTACTGGACTGCGACTTCAAATTTATCAATGGGCGATGAACTTGGCGGATTCAGTTTTGAAGAAGCACAGGTAAGAAAAAAATTCACATCCCTGAACAGTGATGTAACCGAAGTAAAGATCGACAATGTCGAATCAGATTCGACAAGTCATGTAAGAGTAAAGATCACATTTAAAGATTTCAATAAATTAAATGAAGCTGAAGGATTTTCCAAAACAAAAACCATCTGGAAGAAAGAAAAGGATAAAATAATTTTCAATTATACTTTAATAAAAGATACTGTGAGTTCGGATAAAATGGCATCGGATGAATATAAATTATTTTATGGATTTAGTTTTCCTGACCAGGTATTGACTACGAATGGCAATGTTGAAGGCAATCTTGTAACCTGGGATAAATCTCTGTCAGATCTTAATGAAGACATTGTGATGTCAGCAGAGATAAATGATGAAACAGGTGTGTGCGGATTGTTTGGGATAGAACTACCTTTTATATTATTAATTGGGTTGAGTGTTTTTTACAGACGGGGGTGAGTTGGTTTCATAATTTTTCCGTATCAGTTATATCTCATTTCCGCAACAGCCCCCTTTTCTAAGGGGGAATTCACTTATAAATTGAAATGAATTGCAGATTCATTTTTTGGATTTGAGAAAATATCAATTCTGACAGGATAAAATTCAAATTTAGTAAATCAATTATTTAAAAATATGTAACAAAGAATAATATTAATATTTGATCATTTTATTATTCTGAATTTCAATAATAAATATACCCGAGCAATAAGACATTTTTTTATATTCATATTTAATATTATTTTCTTCCAGACATTCTGAGAAACTGTCAAAAATAATATATCCGCCTTCCTCTTCTTCATCCCAGTTTTTATTTTTATCCATTTTCACTATTAACATTTTATCAATTGAATCAAAAGCTATGTCAGCAATTATAAAGCAGCCTTTATTAATAAGTTCTGAATAAGATTTAATTATTTCAATTTTTTCTTTTTGATTAAAATGATGTAATGTATAAGCGGATAAAATGCAGTCAAATCTTTCTTCTTTTAATTCATCCGGTATTCCTTTCGATATATCGTATCTGATCAAATTTTTTGATTTAAATTTAGATCCAGCTATCTCCAGCATTTTCTCTGAAAAATCTATGCCTATACATTTTTGATTTTCATCAGTTACCTTGCTCAGCATATATCCAGATCCAATCCCAAGATCAAGTATATTTTTCAAATTCTCTTCCGATATTTTTTTCTTAATCACCTCTATAATATCAAAGTATCCTGCAAAAGGATACTGATCCTTCAAAAGATTAATATCATTCTCATAATTTTTTGCCCACTGATCAAATTTAGTTTCTTTCATTTTCAGTTATTTAATATAATTTTTGAGATTTAGAATTAAAAAATTATTTGTTAAAGGAATTCATATATTATTTATTCTGAATTTATGAATAATGTAACTCAGTTAGAATTGCTAATCAATTATCAAATATTGCTTAACTATAGAGCAAATGTTTTTAATTTATCCGGAATTACGAGTACTTTTTATTAATTAAATTAAATGATTTATAAGATTTAAAAAATTTAAATAATTAATCTAATTATAATGATTAAAATGAATAAAATGATTAAAATGATTTTTACTTTTCAATTTACATCCTAGATCTTCTATTTCTAGTTAGAAATTTCAAATTTGAAATTGATCTTTGAAAAATGGTCATTTCTACATGCTGCCCAAAATGTAATTCACGCATGTTTTTAGCGGGAATTCATTCGAAAACTTTCCATTTTATCTGAATCCGGATTATTTTAAACGTAAAAGATTTCAGGATTAGAAGAAAACAGAATTCTTTAGATTGCATTATTTCAAAATCCTGTTCATCTTTTATTCCTGAAAATCCTGGATTAGACAATTTGATTTTTCTTCAAAAGACCCAATAAAGTAAATTGAACAAGGAATGTAATTTGAGTATATTTGACGTACTTATGCTCAAGACTATTTCCCCGTTCATATTCCTGCTTTTTATAAGCATTAATACTTTCGCATATGACTTTTCTGAAGTAGATCAGGTCATCTCTGCGGGTATATATAATCAGGCCTATCCGGGAGCTCAGCTTTTGGTGGGAAATGGGAATGAAATTTTATATTCAAAGTCTTATGGGAATTTTACCTATGATGAATTTTCGCAGCCGGTCACTGAAAATTCAATGTTCGATCTGGCTTCGGTCACAAAAGTAATTGCCGCTACATCTGCAATTATGCTTTTATATGAAAATGAAAAGATTGATCTCAATGATCCGGTGAGTAAGTACATTCCTGAATTTACAGGCCGTGGCAAAGATAATATTACTATAGTAGATCTTTTACTTCATAGCTCAGGATTAATTGCATGGATCCCTTTTTATAAAACCTGTTCATCAAAAAGTGATGTACTCAATACAATTTACGATCAGGATCTGAATTATTCTACAAATTCGAAATCAGTTTACAGCGATCTGAATGCAATACTTCTCGGCGAGATAGTGGAAAGAGTTTCGGGAATATCTTTAGATAAATATTGCGAAGCGAATATTTTCAAACCGCTTGGAATGAAAAATACTACTTATGTACCTGCTGATGAAATTCAGAAAAACATTCTGCCGACAGAAAATGACACATACTGGCGCGGCAGACTGCTTCAGGGTGAAGTACATGATGAAGCTGCAGCAGTGATGGGAGGAGTCTCAGGTAATGCAGGATTATTCTCAAATGCAGGAGATGTATATATTTTTATGAAGATGATGCTGAACGACGGTCAGTATTATAATCCTTATTCACGGGGATTGAAAGCAGAATATATGTTCAATCCTGAACTTATAAATCTTTTCACATCTAAGTTTACAGATCTTGGTTATGAAAATTCACGTGCATTAGGGTGGGATACAAAACCTGACGGCTCGAATTCAAAATACAGAATTCCCTGCGGTGAACTTATATCAGAAAACTGTTTTGGGCATACGGGATATACCGGTACAAGCGTATGGTGTGACGTGGACAGAAAGCTGATAATAATTTTTCTGACAAACAGAGTCTATCCTTCAAGAGATAATAACGGCATCAGAGATATAAGACCTGAGGTTCATAACAAAGTGATAGAAGCAGTATCTAAATAAAGTCAAAATTAAATTAAACTTAAATAATATTAAATCATGAGATTAGCAAAATTTCAAAACGAACCATTTACAGATTTTTCTAAGAAGAAGAATGCAAAGGATTTTGAAAAATCTTTATTGAAAGTCAGAGAAAGATTTTCAAAAGAATATCCTTTAGTAATAGGCGGAGAAAATTTTACATCGGAAAAAAAATTAGTTTCATATAATCCATCAAAGAGAGATGAGATTCTCGGAACATTTCAGAAAGCAACTGCTGAGATGGCGATCAATGCAATTGACCTTTCGCATAATACTTTTCAGGAATGGAAAAATGTACCTGTAAAAAAGAGAGTTAAAATTTTCATCGAAGCAGCGAAGAAGATGAGAAAGAGAAAACATGATTTCTCTGCAATGATGGTATATGAAGTCGGTAAGAACTGGGCTGAAGCTGACGGCGATACTGCTGAGGCAATTGACTTCATAGAATTTTATGCAAGAGAAATGCTCAGATACGCAGAAGGTCAGCCGGTTGTAAAATATCCGGGTGAGAAAAACAGACTCGAATATATTCCTCTTGGAGTCGGTGTTGTGATTCCGCCGTGGAATTTCCCGCTTGCCATTTTAGTCGGAATGACAACTGCTTCGATCATCACAGGAAATACTGTTGTATTAAAACCATCAAGCGACTCCCCTGCTATTGCTCAGATGTTTGTCGAGCTTATGGAAGAATGCGGATTGCCAAAAGGCGTGTTGACTTTCCTTACAGGTGACGGTTCTACTATCGGTGATTTAATTGTTACTCATCCGATGACAAGATATATTTCCTTTACAGGATCTATGGAAGTCGGATTAAGGATCAATGAACTTGCAGCTAAAACTCAGCCATCACAGATCTGGATAAAAAGAGTTGTTGCAGAGATGGGCGGAAAAGATTCTATCATAGTGGATTCAGAAGTACCGGATTTTTATGAAGCAGTGAAAGGTACAGTGTCGGCAGCATTTGGATTTCAAGGACAGAAATGTTCGGCATGCTCGAGAGTGATAGTAGATGAAAAGATCTACGATAAATTCTGTGAAGCATTAGTGACCGAAACTGAAAAAATAAAAGTCGGTGACTCTTCTCTAAATCCAAATATGGGTCCTGTCATAAATGAAAAATCAAAGAACAGTATTGCAGGATATATTAAAAAGGCTACTGATGAAGGCGGAAAATTAATTCACGGCGGTGCAGAGATGAGTGTTGATGGGTATTATATTCAGCCGACAATTATTAAAGACGTTGAAAGAAATGCTACTATTGCACAGGAAGAAATATTCGGACCGGTACTGGCAGTTATCAAGTCAAAGAATTTTGATGATGCAATGGAAATTGCAAATAATACCATCTATGGTCTGACAGGTGCGGTTTTTACAAAGAATAAAAAGAAACTTGAAAGAGCTGAGAAAGAATTTTTTGTCGGCAATCTTTATCTGAACAGGAAATGTACAGGTGCTTTAGTAGGAGTTCATCCTTTCGGAGGATTTAATATGAGCGGTACAGATTCAAAAGCCGGTGGCCGGGATTATCTCGGATTATTTATGCAGGCAAAATCTATTGCGCAGAAAATTAAATGAACAATTAAGTCATTTTAATCAAAATTAAATTTATCATAAACTTAATTATTTAAATCAACATGACAAAAATATCAGTGTCATTAATATTTCTTTTTTTAGCGGTGACAGTTTACGCCTGCGGTATCAGAGAAAATATTGAAAATAGAGTAAATGAAAAAATAAATGAAACAGTAGATAAGAGTCTTCTGAAGATAGACTCTGCACTTGATAATACTAAGACCATGCTTGATACAATGGGGAATAAAACATTCGAAGGAATGGATTCCGTCAAGTATCAATTAGACTCAGTCAGTAAAGAAATAAAAGAAATGATTGAGAAGCAGGAAAAGTTATTAAAAAAATAGATCATAAAAATTAAAAGTATTTAATAAAAAAAATATAAATAAATGAACTTACATGAGTATCAGGCTAAATCGATTTTAAAAAAATTAGGAATAAACGTTCAGGAAGGTGTTGCATTAATGGATATGCAGTACTTTGACGAAGCAATAGAATATCTTAAGTCAAAAGACATTAAGAAATATGTCGTCAAGTCGCAGATACATGCAGGCGGCAGAGGTAAAGGTGTTGTTTACAGAAAAGATAAACCGGATGAGATAGTAGTAGAAGGCGGTGTAAAGTATATGGGTAATGATCTTCAAAAAGCAAAAGAATATGCCGGCAAACTTCTTGGGAATGTACTGGTAACACATCAGACCGGTAAAGAAGGAAAACAGATAAATACAATTTTTATTGCTGAAGGTCTCGACATTAAAAAAGAATTTTATATCGGAATACTTTTAGACAGGTCAGTTTCCCGGAATGTCATAATGGCTTCCACTGAGGGTGGAGTTGAAATTGAAACTGTAGCTGAAGAGACTCCTGAAAAAATAATTAAAGTATGGGTTGATCCTTCTGTCGGACTGCTTTCATATCAGGCACGTGAGCTTGCATTAGGACTAGGACTTGAAGGTAATGTTTATAAAGATTTTATTAAATTCATTACAAAACTTTACAATGCATATGTGACGATGGATGCCTCACTGCTTGAAGTAAATCCAATGGTCATTACCAATGATGATAAAATCGTAGCACTTGATGCGAAAGTTACACTAGACGGAAATGCAGATTTCAGACATAAAGATTACAAAGAACTCGAAGATACAAATGAAGAGGAACCTCTTGAAACAGAAGCAAAGAAACATAATCTAAATTATATTAAGCTCGACGGAAATGTCGGATGCATGGTAAACGGTGCGGGACTTGCTATGGGAACTATGGATCTTATAAAACTTGCCGGCGGATCTCCTGCGAACTTTCTTGATGTTGGCGGTACAGCAACACCTGACACTGTCGAAAACGGATTCAGAATTATTTTGTCAGATCCGAATGTAAAAGCAATTCTTATAAATATTTTCGGTGGAATTGTAAGATGTGACAGAGTTGCAAACGGTGTCATACAAGCTGCTAAGAATATTGATATAACTGTGCCTGTAGTAGTAAGACTTCAGGGAACTAACGCTGTCGAGGCAAAAGAAATACTTGATAACTCAGGACTCAATCTTATCTCAGCTACAACTCTTGAAGAGGCAGCTAAAAAAGTTACTGAAGCATTAAATTAAATTTCTGTTACACTGAATTTAAAATTATTTGAATTCAATATAATAAACTTATTTGATCTAAACACAGATGGAAAAAATTAATATATCCAAAAACGGCAGCAGGACTTACAGCAGTAAAATATCAGAGACATATTCATTTACGTATGATGATATTTCTTTACTGCCGGATCAGATCTCAGAAATTGAACACAGGGCTGAATGCGATACGAGTGTTGATTTTCTTGGAATAAATTTGTCTCTGCCCATAATTGGTTCGCCGATGAATACTGTAGTTGGAGGCAGAATGGCTAAGGCTTTAGCTGATCTCGGATGTCTCGGCATAGTACACAGGTTCAATACTATAGTAGAACAGATAAAGGAATTTACAGATAATGATATGGCCGACTCAGATTTCAAATGTCCGGCAATAGGAATAAATAAGGACACTGATCTGGTCAGATTAAAAAGTTTTGCTGACATTGGAGTGAAAGTAGTTTGTATTGATATTGCAAACGGCGGCTCGAAGATGATAGAAGAATTTATTTCTTCGGCTTCGCTCACAATTTCAGATTATAAAATGAAGATCATTGCAGGTAATGTTGCAAGTTACGAAACGACAGAATTTCTCATAAACATCGGAGTAGATGCAATCAGAGTCGGTATTGGAAATGGTGCAATGTGTTCAACTTCTGTAAAATCAGGTATCGGTATCGGACAGGTGGATGCGATCTTAAGATCACTTGAAGCAAAGAACGATCTCAAAAGTGATGTGAAGATTATTGCAGATGGAGGAATTTCCACTCCGGGTGCAATGTGTAAAGCAATTGCGCTTGGCTGTGATGCTGTCATGTTTGGAAGAGTATTATCAGGTACGGAAGAATCTCCGGGCGATGTTTTGAAATACAATAATCAGCGGTGGAAAAAATATTGCGGCAGTGCTTCATTTGCAGTCAAGCAGGATAAAAAAAATTATATAGAAGGTGAAGAATCACTCGTTCCTTACAAAGGTCTGGTCTCAAAGATCATAACTGAATACAAAGAAGGACTTCAGTCTTCAATGAGTTATCTTAATTCGAGAACTATAAAAGAGTTTCAGGAAAAGGCTGCTTTTGTGAAATTGACAAACAGTTCATTCAACGAAAGAAAGCCGCAGATCTGATGCATTATATCTTTTGGTTCAGAAAAGATCTGAGAACTGAAGATAATAAAGGTGTGTCTGAATTTACAAAGGTAGTATCAGCCGGTCATAAGTTTTCATTAATATATATAAAGAATAAAAACAGCTTTAAATATTTTGGTGAAAAGAGAATTTCATTTTTACATAATTCACTTGCTGAACTTTCAGATGTAATTGGAACAAAGAAACTAAAGCTTCAGATTTTATATGGCAACAGTACAGAAATTTTTAGATCTCTTACAGAAAAATATGGGAGTATTTCTTTATACTATAATATACAGGTAGAGCCATACTGCATAAAAAGAGATTCAGATGTTTCAGAAATTATCGGGAAGAGCGGCGGAAATGTAAACGAGTTTACTGATTCTACAATTTTTACTCCGGGAGAAATTCAAAATCTTTCAGGAGATCAGTACAAAGTCTTTACTCCTTTTAAGAATAATGTACTTGGAAGATTAGGAGATAGACATTTTGCAAAGATCAAAACTGATTTCAGCAGTCTGGATATTTCAAATGAACTTATCCTTGCCCAAAATTCGGTTAAGAAAGATCAGTCTTTTGAAAATAAAAAGTTACAACAGGGAATTCTTAAAGGCGGCAGAAAGGAAGGACTCGTTCTTTTAAAAAAGTTTTATGAGAATGGAATTAAGTATTATAAGAAAAACAGAGATTATCCTGCGGTAAAAGGTACAAGCTATCTTTCAGCTCATCTGCATTTTGGAACTGTCGGAATCAGAGAAGCACTGAGAACTGCTAAAGCTGCATTGAAAAATGCTAAGGATGAATCTTCAGCAATCGGAGTTCAGACCTGGATAAATGAATTGCTCTGGAGAGAATTCTATTATCACATGACTTTTTTTAATCCGGATCTGACTTTCAGATCTTTTAAAAAGGAATGTGATGATCTGAACTGGAGCTATGATGAAAATGATTTTGAAAAATGGTGCAGCGGTCAGACAGGATATCCTATAGTAGATGCAGGGATGAGACAGTTGAATAATGAAGGCTGGATGCATAACAGACTTAGAATGATTACAGCTATGTTTCTTACAAAGGATCTTTTTATAGACTGGAGATTAGGTGAAAAATATTTTGCAGATAATTTGATTGATATGGATTTTGCAAGTAATAACGGAGGCTGGCAGTGGTGTGCTTCTACAGGTGCAGATGCGCAGCCGTATTTCAGAATATTTAATCCATATCTTCAGAGTAAGAGATTTGATACAAACGGAGATTACATAAGGAAGTATGTTCCTGAACTTATAAATGTTCCTTTAAAAAATATTCACGAACCGCATCTGATGAGTCATGATGATCAGAAAAAATGTAATACTATTATCGGAAAAGATTATCCTTTACCAATGGTTAAACATTCGAAAGTAAAAAAAAGAGTTTTAAGTGAATTTAAGAAGCTGAATAAAAAATAAATTTATCCAAATTAATTGGAATCTGAAATTAATAAATATAATAGATACGAACCTGTAATCGGACTAGAGATACATGCTCAGATGAAAACGAATTCTAAAGCATTTTGCAGATGCTCTACGAATTTTCATTCATCTCCAAATTCAAATGTATGTCCCGTTTGTCTCGGATACCCGGGAGCATTGCCTGTACTGAATGCAGAGCTAGTCGATTATATTGTAAGGATGGGAATTGCTACCAATTGTTCGATAAGAGAAGTTTCTATTTTTGCGAGGAAAAATTATTTTTATCCCGACCTTTCGAAAGGATATCAGATCACTCAGTTTGATACACCGATTTGCTATGACGGTCATCTTGATATTACATTAAAGAATAAAGAAGAAAAGAAGATCGGCATCACGCGGATACACATGGAAGAGGATGCAGGTAAATCCATACATGACTTTTCTGATAATGATTCATTAATAGATTTTAACAGATGCGGAGTGCCGCTTATTGAAATTGTAAGTGAGCCGGATATCAGATCGACTGAGGAGGCTTTTTTATATTTGTCAAAGATTAAACAAATACTTATGTATCTTGAAATCAATGACGGAAATATGGAAGAAGGTTCGCTGAGATGTGATGCGAATATTTCTGTGCGATTAAATGGTGCTGAAGAATTTGGCACGAGGACTGAAATAAAAAATCTGAATTCTTTCAGGAATGTCTCTGACGCAATCGAAGCTGAGATCAAAAGACAGATCGATCTTTTAGAATCAGGAGAGAAAGTCATTTACAATACAATGACATTTAATGCAAAAGATAAAACCACTGCTGCTACACGATCTAAAGAGGAAGCGCATGATTACAGATATTTTCCAGAGCCTGATCTGGTAAAGGTCAGGATGGATGAAGAATGGATAGCTAAAATAAATTCGGCACTGCCTGAATTTCCTGATGCCAGACGAGAAAGGTATATAAAAGATTTTTCACTCCCCTACTCAGATGCTGATGAGATCACACAGGATAAATACTTTGCAGATTATTTTGAAAATGCTGTAGATAATCTTTCCGATAAAGAAAGTTCTTCATATAAAAATGTAAGCAATTTAGTAAGATCGGACGTGAGACGAATATTGAATGAAGAAAAGATCAACATTGATAAATTCACTGTCCCTGAAAAGATCATTGCAATGATAGCAGAGTCAGTAACTTCAGGTAATGTCAGTGCAACTGCATCAAAAGAAATCTTTAATGCAGTACTGAAAGGAAATTCTGAAGATGAAATGTTAAGTCTTTTTAAAAAAGCTGAATCCGATTTTTCGCAGGTCTCTGATAGTTCTGAACTGGAATCAATCGTTAAAAAAATATTAGAGGACAATCCGAAAGAAGTGGATAGATATAAGAGAGGTGAAAAGAAATTAGCTGGATTATTTGTAGGGAAGATAATGCAGGAAAGTAAAGGTAAAGCAAATCCGAAAATTGTGAATGAATTGTTAATTAAATTTTTAGAAATCGAAACCGAATAATTTTTTATGAGAAGAAAATTAATTGCAGGTAACTGGAAAATGAATAAGAGCTATAATGAATCTCAAATTCTTGCAGAAGAAATTTCAAAAAATATTGAGCCAACTATTACAGAAAATACAGATGTGCTGATCTGTCCGCCTTTTATTTCACTTGGTGTGATTTCAGAAATTATCAAAGATTCAGGAATAAAACTAGGTGCACAGAATGTATATTCAGAAAATGACGGAGCATATACAGGTGAGATCTCGGCTGAAATGTTAAAGTCAGTTGGATGCGAATATGTTATTATCGGACATAGTGAGAGACGAAAATTTTTTTATGAGACCGATGAAGATGTTAATGCAAAAGTAAAAAAAGCTTTAGATAATGGACTGAAAGTTATAGTTTGTGTCGGTGAGACTTTGGAAGAAAGGGAAAAGGGTGATTTTGAAAAAGCCGTTACTGCACAGGTCACAGGTGCTTTGGAAGAAATTTCAAAGGAAAGTATGCGGGATGTTGTGATAGCTTATGAACCTGTATGGGCAATTGGTACAGGACTCAATGCAACACCTGAGCAGGCAAGCGAAATTCATGGAATGATTGGAAATACAGTTTCAAAATTATATGATAGTGACACAGCAGAAAATCTCAGGATATTATATGGAGGAAGCGTGAATGCGAAGAATGCAAAAGAAATGCTATCTGCATGCGGAGTAGATGGAGCTTTGATTGGCGGGGCAAGTCTTAAGCCTGATGATTTTATTAGTATTGCAAATGAAGCTTCAAAAATAAAATAAATTTTTTAATTAAGTAAATCAAAAATAATAAATGATAGAGACAGTCATAGTAGCGGCAGTAAGGACGCCGGTCGGAAGTTATATGGGAAGTTTATCTTCTCTGAAAGGTCCCGAACTCGGGGCAATAGCAATAAAAGAAGCAATCATAAAAGCTAATATAAAACCTGAAGATGTTTCCGAAGTAATAATGGGATGCGTACTTCCGGCAGGAATGGGACAAGCACCGGCAAGACAGGCAGCGATATTTGCGGGAATTCCGGATTCAGTACCGGCTCTGACGATTAACAAAGTCTGCGGATCAGGATTGAAATCTGTGATGCTTGCAGATCAGGCAATAAAATGCGGGGATGCTGAAATAGTAATCGCCGGCGGATTTGAATCTATGAGTAATGTCCCATATTATCTCGACAAAGCACGTGAAGGATATCGAATGGGTAACGGAACTTTGATAGACGGAATGGTGCATGACGGACTCTGGGATGTGTATAATAATTTTCACATGGGAAGCGCTGCTGAAATGTGCGCAGGAGAAATGAATATTTCACGTGAGGAACAGGATTCATTTGCAGAGGAAAGTTATAACCGAGCGATCAAAGCTACTAAAGATGGTTTGTTTAAAGATGAGATCATTCCTGTAGAGATCAAAGGAAAAAAAGGAAGTGTGATAGTTTCTGAAGATGAAGATCCTACCAAAGTAAATTTTGAAAAAGGTAAAACTTTGAGAGGAGCATTTGATAAAGATGGAACAGTAACTGCTTTCAATTCTTCCAGTCTGAATGACGGAGCATCTGCTTTAGTTTTGATGTCAGCAGATAAAGCAAAAGAGCTGGGATTGAAGCCACTTGCTAAAATTGTAGCACAGGCATCATTCGCACAGAAGCCGGAATGGTTCACTACTTCTCCTGCTTATGCAATAAAGAAAGTTCTTGAAAAAGCAAAACTTGAAGTGAAGGATCTTGATCTTATTGAAGCTAACGAAGCATTTTCAGTACAGGCATTTGCAGTGAACAAAATCGCAGGTCTTGATTCGGCAAAAGTAAACGTAAACGGCGGAGCTGTTGCACTTGGACATCCGATCGGCGCAAGCGGTGCAAGAATACTGACTACTTTAGTTCATGCTATGAATAATCGTGATGCAAAAAGAGGACTTGCGACATTATGCATTGGCGGCGGTGAGGCAAGTGCTTTGATAGTAGAAAAAGTATAATTATTTTTAAAAAAATTTATAGAATTTTAAAAAGTATAAAATGAATAATATAGCTGTAATAGGTTCAGGAACAATGGGTAACGGTATAGCTCATACATTTGCTTTGTTTGGATATAAAGTAAAACTCATTGACATAAAACAGGAATTTTTGGATAAGTCAATTGCAACTATCACAAAAAATTTAGACAGACAGGTGAGCAAAGGTTCGCTGACTGAAGATCAAAAAGTATCAGCATTAAAAAATATTGTCACCACTGTAAACATGTCTGATGCATCTGACAGTGATCTGGTAGTGGAGGCAGCTACTGAAAATATTGAAATAAAAAAGAAGATCTTTTCAGAGCTGGATAAATGCTGTGGTGCTGATGCAGTATTAGCGAGCAATACTTCATCAATTTCGATAACTGAGATAGGAGCATTTACAAACAGACCTGATAAAGTTATTGGAATGCATTTCATGAATCCTGTACCGGTAATGAAACTTGTCGAGATCATCAGAGGACTTGCTACATCTCAGGAAACATTTGATAAAATAAAAACTCTTACTGAAAAAATCGAAAAAACTCCTGTCGAAGTTCAGGACTATCCGGGTTTTGTAGCGAACAGAATTTTACTGCCTATGCTGAATGAAGCAATGTACTGTGTAATGGAAGGCGTCGCAACTCCTGAAGCTATTGACAATGTAATGAAACTCGGTATGAATCATCCGATGGGACCGCTGACTCTTGCTGACTTTATAGGACTGGATGTTTGTCTTTCGATTATGAATGTTTTGCATGATGGTCTTGGAGATTCGAAATACAGACCATGTCCCCTGCTAAAGAAAATGGTTGCCGCAGGTTATCTTGGCAGAAAGAACGGAAGAGGCTTTTATCATTATTCACAAAAATAAATTTAAAATTAATTTAAATAAAATATAATATGAACTTTGATCTTACAGAAGAGCAGATCTCGATTCGGGATGCTGCAAAAGATTTTGCTGAAAATGAAATAGCTCCGTCTGCAGTTGAAAGAGATTTGAATGCTGAATTTCCCGCTGAGATTGTAAAGAAACTTGGCGAGCTTGGTTTTATGGGAATGATGGCATCACCTGAATGGGGAGGAGCCTGTATGGATACTGTTTCTTATGTACTCGCTATCGAGGAAATCTCGAAAGTAGATGCATCTGTAGGAGTGATAATGTCTGTAAATAATTCTTTAGTATGTTATGGTCTTGAAAAGTGGGGCAGCGATTTTCTTAAAGAAAAATATCTTAAGCCGCTTGCATCAGGTCAGAAACTTGGAGCATTTTGTCTTTCAGAACCGGAAGCAGGAAGTGACGCTACTCAACAAAAAACTGAAGCTGTTCTTGAAGGTGATCATTATATTATTAATGGAATTAAGAACTGGATCACAAACGGAGTCTATTGTGATTTTTATTTCCTTCAGGCAATGACCGATAAGTCCAAAGGTTATAAAGGAATTTCAACTTTCATAATTGATAAAGATACACCCGGTCTTGAGGTTGGAAAAAAAGAAGACAAGCTTGGGATCAGAAGTTCTGATACGTGTACATTAGGTTTAAATAACGTAAAAGTTCCAAAGGAAAATTTAATTGGAGATGAAGGAATTGGATTTAAGATCGCCATGGAAACATTGAACGGCGGAAGGATCGGAGTAGCTGCACAAGCATTAGGAATAGCTCAGGCAAGTCTTGAGGCATCTGTAAAATATTCCAAGCAAAGAAAAGCATTTGATTCAACTATTTCTGAGCTTCAGTCGATTCAGTTTAAGCTTTCAGAAATGGCAACAAGTATAGAAGCTGCAAGATTGATGATTTACAGCGCAGCAATAAATAAAGACAGCGGTAAAAGTTATATTAAAGAAGCTTCAATGGGGAAACTTCTTGCCAGTCAGGCTGCTGTGAATTGTGCACTTGAAGCAATTCAGATACACGGTGGTTATGGTTACGTAAGAGAATATCTGGTAGAAAGATATTTAAGAGATTCCAAGATCACACAGATCTATGAAGGTACAAGTGAAATTCAGAAACTTGTAATAGCCAGAGAGCTGCTTAAAAACTGAATATAATATTTGCCGAAAGATTTACGCTGTTGAAGTTTGAAGATATAGTTGTTATCAAAGGTTTATTTACATCATTATCTAAAGGTACAACTCTGTAACTCAGCTCAAATCCATAGCCGATCTTGGAGTAGCTTGCAAGACCTATTGCAAACTCATAGTTAAAATTCCAAAATTCGTCTTCTGCTCTAGCTGAGCCGATGTAATTATAGTTAATATCATCAGTATAAACCTGTGCAATAATTTCTTCAGAAAAATACATCATACCTGCACCTGCGCTTATATATACTTTATTTAAAAAGGAAGTATAATTTTTTCCCTGCGGGAATACTTTTACTTTTAGATTTAATGGCAGTGCAAATAATCTTGAATCAGTCGGTACATAAAACCGACTTCCATTTACTGCACCAGTATAATAAAATCCATCAGTTGAATAAGAGGTCGTAAACATATATGCCGGTGCAAATTCAGCTGCAATTGTTTCACTAAATACTGCTCCAAATTGTCCAGTAATCTCTTTCATAAAATCTCCGCTCGATAACTGAAAAAAAGGAAAAGCATTTCGGGCTGTATTATCAGTAAGAAATACAAGTTTGTATCCAATACCAGCGTAATAATTTATATTATCCGATCTGCTTTTTATCTGAGAAAATGAATTTGAACTTATAAAAAGTATCAGGGCTGTCAGAATGTATTTTTTCATAAAAATTTTATTAAATGACTAAAGTATATATCTGCTGAGATCTCTGTCTTTTACAATCAGATCTAATTTTTTACAGACATACTCTTTTGTAATTTCGATTTTTTTTGTTTTAAATTTATCAGGAATTTCGAATAAAAGATCTTCAAGTACTGTAGTCAAAATAGTATGAAGTCTTCTCGCACCAATATTTTCTACCTGCTCATTTACCTGCGCTGCTATTCTTGCAATTTCTTTGATAGCTTCATCCTGAAATGTTAGCTTTACTCCTTCAGTATCAAACATCGCCATATACTGTTTTATCAAAGCATTTTCCGGCTGAGTCAGTATTTTATAAAATTCATCCTCACCCAGACTGTTAAGTTCTACCCGGATAGGAAATCTTCCCTGAAGCTCAGGTATCAGATCACTGGGCTTGGAAGAGTGAAAAGCACCAGAAGCTATAAATAAAATGTGATCCGTAACTACCGGTCCATATTTTGTGATCACAGTCGAACCTTCTACAATCGGAAGCAGATCTCTTTGAACCCCTTCTCTTGATACATCCGGACTCTGTGATTTTGCATTGCTGCCTGCGACTTTATCGATCTCATCTATAAATACTATTCCTGAATTCTGAACTTTATCAGTGGCTTCTTTTATCACAGCATCCATATCAATCAATTTACCGGACTCTTCCTGTGACAAAACCTTTCTTGCTTCAGCAATTGATAATTTTCTTTTCTTGGATTTCTTTGGCATCATATTACCAAACATGTCATTGAGATTTATTCCCATTTCTTCTAGACCAATTGGTCCAAGAACCTGCAGCATTGGGAAGTTATCACTCGAAAGATCCAGCTCTATCATCCTGCTGTCCAGCGCGCCTTTCCTTAACTGTTCACGGAGTTTTACTCTTGTCCTTGCATTCAATTCAGCAGCTTCAGCTTTTTCATCTTTACTGGCTGCTTCATCATCAGTTCCGTTTGCAGATTTTTTCATAGGTGGAAGTAGTATATCTAATATTCTTTCTTCGGCATTTTCCATAGCCTTAATTTCAACTTCCTCCATCTTATGTGTCTTTACAATATTCACCGAAAGATCTGTCAGTTCACGTATCATTGATTCGACATCTCTGCCGACATATCCAACTTCTGTGAATTTTGAAGCTTCTACTTTTATAAAAGGTGCGTTTGCAAGCTTGGAAATTCTGCGTGCGATCTCTGTCTTACCTACACCGGTTGGTCCGATCATGATAATGTTATTTGGCATTATCTCATCTTTCATTTTTTCTCCCACCTGCTGTCGTCTCCATCTGTTTCTCAATGCAATTGCTACAGATTTTTTTGCATTCTGCTGACCGATTATATATTTGTCCAGTTCTTCCACTATCTCTGAAGGAGTAAGCTGTCTGATCTCCTGTTTCACTTTTACTTCTTTTTTTGCTGTAGCTTTTTTTGGTTTATCTTTTGTGATCACTTTTTCTTTTATCAATTTAATTTTTTCGTTTTAATATAATTATAATTCTTCAATAGATATATTACTATTTGTATATATACAGATATCTGCTGCCTGTTTCAATGACTCTTCTACTATTTCTTTTGCGGATAGTTTGGAATATTTCAAAAGCATTCTCGCTGATACAAGAGCAAACTGACCACCCGAACCAATTGCAACAATGCCGTCATCCGGTTCAATTATATCACCGGTACCTGAAATTATAAGAGCTTTTTCACTGTCAATGATCGCAAGTAATGCTTCAAGTCTTCTAAGATATTTATCCGATCTCCATTCCTTAGCCAGCTCCACTGCGGCTCTTGACAGATTTCCCTTATATTGATCAAGCTTGCTTTCAAATTTTTCAAATAACGTAAATGCATCTGAAGTAGATCCGGCAAATCCTGCAAGTACTTTTCCATTATAAAGTTTTCTGACCTTCTTAGTCTTATGCTTCATAACTGTATTCCCCATTGTCACCTGACCATCACTGCCTATCACAGCTTTGCCGTCTTTTATAAGTCCTATGACTGTAGTCGATCTGATTCTATTTTTGTTTTTAATTTTCAATTTTTATATTTAATTAATTATTTCGCGTCTTTGTTTTGCGATCGGCAGATCTACAGACTCTCTGTATTTTGCCACTGTACGTCTTGCAATTTTCAATCCGGACTTGGTTAATATTTCTGATATCTCCTGATCTGTAAGAGGATTTGATTTATCCTCTTTTTCAATGATCTCTTTTATTTTATTTCTCACTTCAATAGTTGAGATATCACTGCCATCTTTATTAGGAATTGAATTTGAAAAAAACGATCTCATATTATATATTCCAAAGTCTGTCTGAACATACTTACCTTTGACTGCCCTACTGATTGTGGAATTATCCATTCTAATATCTTCGGCAATATCTTTTTCAAATACAGGATTTAAATTTTCTCCGTTATTTTCAAAAAATTCCTTCTGCCTGTTTATAATAGCTTCCATAATTTTGATCATCGTTTCACGTCTAGAATTAATTGCGTCAATAAACCACTTCGCTTTATTAAAATTGTTCAGCAGATATTCTTTGGTATTACTGTCAAGGTTCTTTTTATCCTTGGTGTACATATCGCTGTATGTCCGGCTGATCCTTAATGAAGGAGTAAACTTTTCATTCAGATAAACTTCATATTTATCTTCTGTTTTTTTTACAATAAGATCCGGAACAATGTAACCCACATTCGCATCAGTATCCTGTGAATAGGGTTTTGGATTAAGGGTATGTACAAATTCAAATATCTCCTTTACCTCTTCCATATTTATATCCAGCTCCTTTGAAAGTTTTTCAAATCGCTTATGTTTCATATCATCAAAATATTCTGTAAATATTTTAATCGTATTCTCTTTTATTCTATCATTTATGTTCGATCTTTTTACCTGAATAATCACGCACTCTTTCAGATCACGTGCAGCAATTCCGGGTGGATCAATATTAACCTGAATATATTCAAGCATATTCAAAATATCCTCTTCTGAAAAATTGTCATTTTCAAATTCAGTACCTCTTTTTTTTACATCTGTATCTTCGAGTACAGCTTCTAAAGATTCCTTAAAATATCCGTCATTGTCAAGAGACCATATTATTTCTTCACCAATGAAAATTTCCCTTTTTGAAAGATCAAACAAATGAAGCTGAACAATTAGGTTGTCATACATTGATTGTTCTTCTTCACGAATATTATTTCTGTCAAATTCATTTTCACTACCGGCACCGCCTGAAGTATAATAAGGTTCATTATCTGATTCATTTTCAAAATATTCATCCCAGTTATATTCATCATCCTTATCATAATTTTCTTCAGTAGTTTCCTCTCCTTTAATTTCAGTAGTTTCGGAATTTTGTTCAGCAGACTTTTCAATATCCTGATCTAATTCCGGTCCTTCTTCAAGCATTGGATTGAGTTCAAGCTCTCGTTTGATTATTGTATCTAGAGCAAGTGTAGGTATGGCAAGTATATTCTGATTTAATACAATTTTTGGAAGTAACTTTTGCGATAATTTTTGTGATAGATTTTGATTCAGCATTATTTATATCCGAACTTTTCTTTTAAATTTTTATAAAATTCTTTTCCGTATTCTCGGGTCAGAGATTCTTTTAGAAAATCGATCATTTTGATATTCTTTTCTTTTCCTTCATCAAGGGCATCACGGCATTCATAGATCTCTTCGTATCTCAATGTATTTCTTTTCTTTCCTGAAATTCTTATCGGAAATAACTGACAGGATATTGGTTTTCGGAATTTAATTTCATCATTAAAATAAGCTCTCTCAAAAGCGCATTTAGCAATCCCCTCTTCACGAAATACAAACACACAATCTTCATCATCCATACTTTTCAGTTCAAGATCATCTCCTGTACCATTTGTAAATCCATCCTGATCAATGATCCTATTTTTTTCTTCACAGAGATATTTCTTGACAGATTTCAAAGATGATTTGATCTCATTGATCTCCTTTTCTAAAAGCGGAGCCCCGCCCGCACCTTTTAATGTACAGCAGGCACCTTTGCATTTTGAAATATTACAGGCAAAATCAGTAGTAAATATTCTGTCGTCTATTTTAAATTTTTCCAAGTCAAATTCTTTATAATCTCATAAAATTCTTTCCCGGTAATTGTCTTATCAGTCCTTTGAATTCTAATGTAAGAAGACTTACAAGACAATCTGACACCGGACATCCGCTTTCTTCATTCAGCCTATCAATATTCTTCATTTCAAATCCAATCAGATCATATAATTTTTTTTCAGTACTGCTAAGAACCATTTCTTTTTTATTATCTGAAATTTCTTTTTCCTTATTTAAAAATCTTTTGAGCTTAAATTCCAGTTCTATTAACACATCATCTATACATGTCACTAACTTTGCCTGACCTTTTTTGATAAGTTCGTTCGTTCCGTCAGACTGTCTGGAATTAATATACCCTGGGACAGCAAATACTTCTCTGTTCTGATCATTTGCAAAATCTGCAGTCAAAAGTGACCCTCCTTTTATACCGCTTTCGATAATTATACTTCCTATACTGATGCCACTGATGATCCTGTTCCTTTTGGGAAAATTCATTTTATCCGGTATTGATCCCGGCGAAAATTCAGAAATAAAAACTCCGTTATTAATAATTTCATCATACAATTTCCTGTTTTCAGGCGGATAAATAACGTCAATTCCGCATCCTAAAACTGCATAAGTAAGATTACCTTGTTTAATACATTCTCTGTGAGCGATCGAATCTATTCCCCTTGCAAACCCGCTGATAACTGGAATGCCAAATTCAGAAAGCTGCTGAGCAAATTTTTCACAGGTATATTTTCCGTATTCTGTTGGATTTCTTGTGCCGACAATGCTGAGTGAATATCTGTCAGACTTTTCAGTCTTACCTTTAATGTAGAGTAAGGCAGGAGCATCATAGATCATTTTAAGATTTTCCGGATAATCATTATCAAGAATGGAAACAATTCGAATACCTTTTTTAATGGATCTGTCAAATTCCTTTTCAAATTCATCATCATAAAAAGATCTTTTTTCGGTTTCCCTGATCACTTCTGCAGAGACTGAAGAATCAATTCCATCTATTAATTTCAGATCATTTCTGCTGCAATTAAAAAAATCATCTTCGTCAGGAACTGCCTTCAGAATTTTCTTTATCCTGTTATTTCCAAGCTTTTTTACCTTTGTAAGAAAATATATGTATTTAAGTGAAATCAATTGTCTCCCGTTTAATCTGTATTAATCTACTCAAATTTATGTATTAAAAATATACAAAATATTTATACTTGCAAAAACCGTCGGGAAATCATTTTAAAGATTCAATAAATTTATTCAAAAAAATTTAATTCATCTCTTCAAAGATTAAAGTTGGAGATTAAAAAATATTACAAAAAAAAAGCGAGCCCAAAGACCCGCCTTTTTTTAACTAAATAAATTTACTAACTATTAACTACTAACTATTAACTACTAACTATTAACTACTAACTATTAACTGCTAACTATTAACTACTAACTATTAATTACGGAATAGACTTTGTCACAAAGTTATTAGTATTATTATCTGCTAGTGTAGCATCAGCCAGATCCACCAATCCATCGCCATCTGCATCAGTGACAACATAGCCTGTAATAAAACTGAATGCGTCATTATCAATCATTCCTCCATCAGCAAGATCGACAATTCCATCCTGATTTGCATCTGCATTATAAGCTGCATACTTTACAGGTGAATTATCTGCGATGATCTGATTACTTCCGTATGCCTGAGCCGAAGCTGTTGTAAAATCATAATTCAGTACTGAAGCTGTAAAACTCTGACCCGGAGATTTACTCCATGTCTCGATCAGATTTCTCTGCTTTAGCTGCAGATAATAATTCACACCGTTCACTGCATTATTAAATACATAAACACCTGTTCCTGTATTTGAAAGATAAACTTTTGCCTGATCTACTACAGCATATGGAGCAGTATTATTTCTTAAAAAAACTGTCATAGTATCTCTTACCATAGTATTAGAACCCGCATTATAAAATCCCTGAATGTAAGCTGTTAGATTTAATGTAGCCGGTGCAGTTACATTGATAAGATTATTACCTGTTCTATTCTGTCCGTCAGGATTTGTAACGGTAATGTTCTTCAATCCTGTCGGTGAACCAACGGTCGAAATATTTAAAGTAACCTGTGTAGGGGAATTAAATGTAATGCTGTTTACTGTAACAGTTCCTGAAATTGATGCAGCAATTCTGTTTGCATAACCCGGTCCGCCTGCATCATTACCCGGATCGAAAAATTCTGAATTAGAAATTGAATTTCCAGTGATTACAATATTCACTGAAGGAAGACCCTGCATAATGTCTGTAACATTTGAAGCAGAAGGAGTCGCCGGTGGCGGTGCTATAAGTTGTATTGCTCTTACACTCCATGAATTCGTAGCATCACAATATTCCTGAAAAGTCCACATTGTCATGTCATCATTTGGATCGACTACAGTCTGTGAATAATCTCCCCACCTCTGAGTAGTACCACCTTGAACTCCATAAACTGAAGTACTGCTTTGAGCTAAAATTGGTGACTGAATTGTACCTGCTGCATCAGTTCTGTATCTGCCTGCAACCTGGACTTCAGGACGGTTTGCTAATCCTGCACTGCTGCATCCGAGAGCCATATGTCCCTGTCCTGACATTGCCACACTTGGGATAATATAATATCGCGGATTTGACCCTGCCGGATCAAACAAAGTTCCTGACTGAAGTAATGCAGGAGTCGAAGTCATATTTGTAAGTTCATACCATCTGCATCCGTCTCTGCTGCCGGTGGAAGATGCAACACCACTTGAATTAACTTCAATATTATGTGCTGTCCATAATGTCTGAGAACCTGTTATCTTATTTTTATGAAGCTCAGCAGCAAAAAGTCTGTCGTCAAGAGCATCAAGTCTCTTAGTTGAGCCTGTTTGAGGAGCAGTTTCAGGTGCACCTGTTGAAGGAACTGTAATTGCGTAATTTCCTGAAACAGAAGGAGTAGCACCCGGATTGATCACCCTTTTGACTGAAAGTACACTGTATACATATGGATCTACTCCAACAAAATATCCTTCAGTCGAATTCGGATCATCATTCTGAACTCCCTGCGGAGTCTGTGGACCGGAAGCTCCACCGTTAGAAAATAATGTAAAAGCTGTTACAGTAAGTGAACCTGCATTGAGATTTGATTTATTGACCACATAACCATTTGTTCCAAGATATGCAGTAACATTATTATTAAACATATTCATACCGATATACAGAGCATTATTATCAACACCTAATGTCGGATAATCTGCAAAACCTGAAAGTGATCCGGGTAGATTTGCTGTGAACTGGAAAAAAGTAAAACTTGCTAAGTTTGTAATTGTAGGACCTGAACTTCTGGCAATAACTACTCTGTTAGGTCCTGCCTGAGTATTAATGGCAACCACATACCATCTCTGTGTAAGTCTGTCATATCTGACATGCGGATCTGAAATTCCGGCTCCATTTCTTACAGAATTAAAAAACACATCAAGATCAGAATTCAGTCCGCCAACGACACCTGCTTTATTATACACTTTTATTCTGCCGTTAGCTGCGATCAACACCTGTGTAGGTCCTACATCACCTTGTGTATCAGGCGGTAAATATCCTGATTCAGATAATTTTGGCCCCTGAAAATTAGTCCCGATAGTCTGAGGATTATCTGTTTGCTGAATTTCTTTTTTAACTTCATCTTCAGACAGAACCGGCCATTGAGAAACATCTGGTGCATTTGGACTTACCTGCTTTTCCGGCATTTCAATTTCAAATTCCGGATTGGTCTTTGGTTTTGGTTTTAGATAAATATCTGCAGGAAGCATTGCTTCCCTGTCCATGATTTCCTGGACTGTTACAGTAATTCCTGGTTCACCTTGTACTGGGATACCCAGAGTATAATCATCCTGAAGTGAAACAGTATGGAAAGCATTCCACTCAGGACTCATGTTGTTACTGCTTATTACTGCATCTTCAGCAGAATTAAAAGCAAAGAAAATTACTGTACAAATTACCAGCAGACTAAAATGTAAAAAATATCTGCCTTTCTTAAGATCTGTAATTACTTTTTTCATTGTAAAATTAATTTATTTAAAAAAATATAAATGTTAAATATTTGTATGGGGATTAATTGAGGTTGTTCAATCTAATTAAATTAATTTTAAAAAAAAATTGTAAAGTATATTGCTCAAATAATTAAAGTTTAGATCAACTTTTCTCAAAAAAAAAAGCGAGCCCAAAGACCCGCCTTTTTCCAACTAACTAACTAACTAACTAACTATTTATTACTAACTAAACTAACTAACTATATTTACTAAATATTAATTATTATCTATTAACTATTAACTATTAACTAACTCTTAACTTTTAAGGAGTTATTTTCTGTACAAAATTATTCGCATTATTATCACCTATACTAATATCACTGAGATCAACTGCGTCATCACCGTTCAAGTCATTGGTTACATAACCTGTCACAAAATTAGCTGCATCATTATCTATTGATCCAAGATCTCCCAGATCAACTGTTCCATCATTATTTATGTCACCACTGAAATTACAATATTTAGATCCAATTAAGATCTGATTACTTCCAAATGCCTGTGCTGCAGCTGTTGTAAAGTTATAAGTATTGATAGTTCCTTTATCCAAAATTAATTCACCACCCGCCTTACTCCATGTCTCAATAGTATTTCTGTATTTAGCAACTATATAATACTGACCTGACTGAGCATTAGGGAATGTAAAAGATCCTGTGAATGAAAGTGAATCAATAACTGCTGTCGCTGAATCTACTATTGCATATGGGGCTGTGGAATTTCTGAGATATACTTTCACATCATCAGATAATGAAAGATCATTTGTGCCGGGAGAATACATACCTTCCATCAGCACAGTAAGATTCAGTTTAAGCTGAGAATTATTTCCTGTATATCTCATGACCGCAGCATTACCACCGAGTACCCAAGCAGTATCACCTTGAGTAACAAAAACTTTTCCTTGTGTGATAGTGTGTGTATTTTGGAAAGTCCAGTTTACTCCTCCGTTTGTAGTTCTGCAAACTACTGTTGTACTGTTTCCGCAGGCATAACCTGTATTAGCATCTTTGAAATCAATGCTCGTAAAATCTCCTGTTGCAGGCATTGATATTAAAGTCCATGTTGCTCCTGAATTTGTTGACTTTGCAACTCTGTTGGTACCACTTGTCTGACAGATATAAACCGTTGTATCATCCGGACATGTTACACTTCTGATACTTCCGGTTAATCCTGTAGTCAGTGGTGACCAGTTTACACCTCCATTTGTAGTTTTATAAACAGGTCTGTTTGACTGATTCATTGTAGTATAACCTGTATTGGCGTTTAGCATTTCTGCTGAATAAATATTCTCACTGCTTGCACCGGTTGTATATTGAGTCCATGTATTTGCACCGTCTGTAGTTTTAAATACATTACCGCCAGATACTGTAGCAAAATTTACAAAGACCCAGCCTGTATTTTCATCTATAAAGTCGCAATTATATAATGTATAATTAGTTGGATGCGGTTTAGTTTTCATTACCCAGGAAACTCCACCGTCTGTTGTTTTATAAACCTGACTGTTCTGCCCTGTAACGTATCCTGTATTTTCATTAATCATTGATATATCATTGAAATCACCTGTAACTCCTATACCGTATGTAGTCCAGTTCGTACCGCTGTTTGAAGAATACATTATCTGACCGGTAGTCGCTGTATGAGGTCTTCCAATTATCCAGTATTTACTCGTTCCGGGTATAGTTGTAATATTAAAATTTAAAGCTGTCTTTAGTAAATCAGATTCCGAATTCCAGGTTGCACATCCGTCAGTTGATTTTGCAACTACGCCGTAATCACCGGACAATACATAAGTTGAACCTACATGATCCATAGAATACCAGATAAAAGTAGTTGCAGGTCCGGATACACTTAAAGAAAGCGTTGTCCACGTTGCTCCCTGATCTGATGATCTGTAAAGAAAACTTGGATCACCCACTAAATATATTTCAGTTTCCGAAACTATTTTAATCTGAAAATAAGCCCAGTCAATCTGAGGAGTAGCTATCGACTGCCAGTTAGCTCCGCCGTTTGTTGTCCTGCTGAATTGTCCACCTGTGCCGCATGCAAATCCTGTATTTGAATTTAAGAATTCAATATTATAAGGAATTTGAAAAAGAACTACCCCTGCTGATTCAGTCCAGGTAGTTCCGCCGTTTGCTGTAGTGATTGTAACTCCGTTTGAATATGAAGCAGTTACATTGTTAGCATCTGATCCGCCTATAGAAACTGCATAGTTTGTGTTAGAAGAAAATACTATTGCCCATGTTAATCCTGCATTAGTCGTTTTTAAAAGCTTTGTTGTAAATGCGTTTTGACTACCTGAAGCAATGTAACCTGTATTTGCATCTGCAAACCAGACTGCCCAGTTTCTCTTATTTGTTTCAATAAGACCTGCACTTACTGTATCAAAACTTACACCGCCGTTTACAGTCCTACCTATATATCCCTGATCTCCTACTACTATTCCGGTATTTTGATTAAAAAACCACATGTCATAATTCTGTGTGGTTCTCAAATTTGCATCTGCTTCTCCTGCAAAGTGATGGAAATACCAGTTGTTGCCGCTGTTGGTAGTCTGCATGTAAGTTCCGTTTGCACCTGCTGTAACCCATGTATTTTCATCGACCATCTTGATCTTCCTAAGTAAATTAGACTGTGTAGATGGATGCATCCATTTCCAGTCCTGTTTGTCCTGCGAAAATAATGTTCCTGAAACCATCAGGATCATTACAAAAGTAAAAGTAATTTTGCGAATCATTTGTTTAATTAAATTAGATTTTTAAAAAATTTAATAAAATTAATAATTTGCTGGTTTTGTTTCAAAGACAGTTTGTTAAAAGAATACCCAGTTTAATTTTTGTAAAATTGCAATTATCTAATAATTTATGAATATCCAATACTGAGAAATACCCATTGAAAATCTATATATATTTAAATTTTTTTCTGCAGATAATATTAGAAATTAATGTGCCGGGTGAGTTTGAAAATTAAGGTTTGAAAATTAAGGTTTGAAAGTTAAGGTTTGAAAGTTAAGATTTGAAAATAAAGATTTAAAATTTGAGATTAGAAAATAAAGATTTGAGATTTGAGATTTGAGATTTGAGATTTGAGATTTGAGATTTGAGATTT
>DAORRV010000023.1:29974-42191 GCA_035443185.1 Ignavibacteria bacterium
GATTTGAGATTTGAGATTTGAGATTTGAGATTTGAGATTTGAGATTTGAGATTTGGAAAATAAATAAGTAATGGATAAATAAAAAAATTCAGAAATTAACTATTAACTACTAACTTTTAACTATTAAGAACATCCTCTTTAATTTTCAATAAATATTCTTTCGCTGCATCATAATTATTCGGTATCTCCCCTTCTAAAATAGCTTCTTCAATTTTGTGTTTGAATACTCCAATTATCCTGCCCGGCTCAAGTCCGAACAGCTTCATAATTTCATCACCTCTTACAGGAGACTGAAAATTTCTTAGTTCATCTTTTTCCTGAACTTCGACAACTCTCTTTTCAACTTTTGTATAATTATCTAAAAACTTACTAACCTTATCAGGATTTTTTGAAGTAATATCAGCTCTGCATAAAGTCAACAGGTCAACAAGTTCTTCACCCGCATCTGCTGCAAGTCTTCTGATCGCTGAATCTGTGACATCATCTTTTGCAAGCGGGATCGGTCTGAGATGCATCCGTACCAGTTTTTCTACATAATCAAGTTTCGTCATCGGCAGTTTTAATCTTACAAACAACTTCTTCATCATCCTTGCACCGACTTCCTCATGTGAATGAAATGTCCATCCGGTTCCTTCTACAAATTTCTTTGTCCTCGGCTTAGCAATATCATGCACTAGCGCAGCAAATCTCAGCCACACATTATTTGTATTTGGTACAATATTGTCAATCACCTTTAATGTATGATAAAATACATTCTTATGATGAAAGTCTTTTCGCTGATCTACACCTTCAAGTGCAGCTATCTCTGGGAAAATTATTTCCATCACACCAGTTCTGTATAAAAGATCCAGACCGATCGACGGCTTATCTGTCATCAGTATCAGCAGAAATTCATGTGTGATCCTCTCCTGTGAAACTACTCCTTCATCTGATAATCTATGCCGCATTTCTCTGATCGCATTAAATGTATTTTCCTCAATCTTAAAATCAAATCTCGACGCAAATCTTACCGCACGCATTATCCTGAGAGGATCATCATCAAATGTTTTATAAGGATCTAATGGAGTTCTGATTATTTTATTTTCAATATCTTTCAATCCGTGAAAATTATCAATCACTTCTCCGAAGTTTTTTTCGTTTATTCCTGCAGCAAGTGCATTGATCGTGAAGTCTCTCCTCGAAATGTCTTCCTCTAATGAAGCCGTCTCTACTAACGGTTTACGTGACCCTCTGTCATAACTTTCCTTTCTTGCTGAGACAAATTCGATTTTATATTCATCAACATTCAGCAATGCTGTCTCAAAATTTTTATAAACTGAATTTAATTCCCTGCCAAATTCTTTTGCCACTGTCCTTGCAAATGAAATCCCGTCACCGGTTACCATTATGTCAATATCATTACCGTCAATTTCCATTATCAGATCACGAACATATCCGCCGACAAGATATGCTGTTACTTTATTCGTGTCAGCAATACTTCCTATCTTTCCAATAAGTTGATTTTCAATTGAAATCCTCATCAGGGAATGATCACCTTTTCTATTTTAATTTCTCTCTCTTCATCTTTTTTTCCGGGAATTTCTATTATGTGATAACTTCGTACTCTGTCATCTGTTAGTGGTATAGCTGATGCTGAGCTGTTTATAATTACTATGTTTCCTTTAGTATAGATTTCTGAAATATGTGTATGTCCGTGAAGGATCATTTTTACTTTATATTTTTCTAATAATTTCAGAAGCTTCTTCTTTCCATATAATTTCATTTTTACATCAATACCGGCCAGCCAAACAGGATGAGCAGGATTTTCTTCGGTTGATTCAGGCAGTCCGAAATGATGATGAAGTACTACAATCTTTATCATCTTTTTGATTTTCTTTATACTCAGCAGTTTTTCAAGATTTTCAAATTCCATTTTATCAATTCTGCCGTTCGACCCTTCAGGATTCTTTTTTATGTCCCATCTGTCAATACTGTTCAATGCAATGATAGCAACATTATCAAAAATTTTCAGATACGGAAATTCAATTGTCTCTGGAAATGATTCATTAAAATGCTCAGCAAATATTTTTACATTAAGATCATAGTCTGCATTGCTGCATTTAAATATAAATTTTAATCCTTCAATTCCCATTTCAGCTCCGCCAAAAATATCATGATTTCCCGGTACTAATGTAAATTTATCACCTCTTACTAAATCATAATTTTTAAGTAATTCTTTTGCAAATCTGAAGTCCTTCTCATTCACATTATCCACCAGATCACCTGACAATATTACATGATCACAATTTTTCTTTTTGATATCTTCCATTAATTCTACAAAAGCTTTACCGCCTCCGTTAATGTCATCTAATCTCAGATGAGTATCAGATATGTGTGCAATTTTGAACATAATAATTTAATCTTAATTTATTAAATAATATTATTTTTTTATCTGTGCAATTTCTATTTCTTCTATTATTTTATTTGCAACTTCAAGTGCCTGTAAACCATCTGTCAAAGTGACCAGAGGTTCTTCATCTTTAATTATCGAATCAAAAAATCTGTTCAGCTCATACTTCAGTGAGTTTACTTCAGGTATCTCAGGCTTTTCATAAAATATCTTCAGCTTCTTATCACCTTGTTCCACCTCCGTCACAGCAAACCCTGTATCGTCTTTATTGTCAGACAGTCTGAATACTTCTGAAGTGTTTTGTAAAAAGTCTATCGATAAATATGCATTCTTCTGGAACAGTCTCATCTTCCTCATTTTATTCAGAGAAATTCTGGATGCAGTAATATTTGCCACGCAGCCATTCTTAAACTGTAATCTTGCATTAGCTATGTCAATCTTTTCACTCAGTATCGAAGCTCCATTTGCATGAATTGACTCAACAGGTGATTTGACAAGATTCAGAATAATATCAATGTCATGAATCATTAGATCCTGTACCACAGATACATCAGTTCCTCTCGGATTGAACTGTGACATTCTGTGCGTCTCTATAAATAATGGTGAAATATTATATGAATCAAGTGAAAGTATTGCCGGATTAAATCTCTCAATATGTCCGATCTGAATTTTAATATCTTTATTGTCGGCAAGCTTTAATAATTCAACTGCCTGCTTGGTAGTCTCTGTCACAGGCTTTTCAATGAATGTATTAATATTCTGTTCGATACATTTTGATGCAAGTTCAAAATGCGTAGAGGTCGGCGTCACTATCACAGCAGTATTGATCTTTTTTAAAAGTTCTTCGGCAGAACTGTTTACATCCAAATTATTTTCATCGGAAAGCATTTTATTTTTCTCTGTATCGGTATCATAAATCCCTGCAAGTTCAACATCTTCGCGCTCATTGCAAATCTCTTTGATAAGTTTTAAATGAGTCTTTCCCAGATGACCAAGTCCAAACAGCCCTGCTTTTATTTTATACATTATCTTTTTCTTAGTAAAAATTTATTATTTAATATTTAATATTTATTATTTAAAATTATCTGAACTAGTCTCTGACGGTTCTGAATGAATGATCACGTTAGACAGTTTCGGATAATTTTCTTTCAGGCTGAGATATATTTTACTTTCAAGCTGAGTTACAAAATCATGCACTTCGTCAAAAGAATTTATATAATCAAATACACAGTTAAGAGAGACCCTGATCTTGCCGTTTGTACTGACCACCTGAATGCTGTTACTGGAAAGTACATTTTCATTTTCATCAATTATTCTGTTTACCTCCCGGATCAATTCCGTTGAATTATCTGTAATGTCAGTTGTATCAAAAACAATCTCGCTTGGCTCATCAATGTGGATCTTAAGCTGTGAGATCACATCGATCTTTTCAAGTATTTCTTTTTCTACATCAGTAATTATACTGTGCGCTTTTGTCAGATCATTTGTATTGTCCACTTCTATATGCAGCTCAGAAAAAATTTCATTATTAATTCTATGAGAATATATGTCATGACATTTTAATCCAAAATCATTTACTATGATTCTGATCTTATCATTGATCGTTTCATCTTTTGTTTCAACAGGTTCAGAATGAATTACAATATCGGTATTTTCAGAAATTTCTTTAATCCTTTTTTCGACATTATCCATTATATCATGTGCTTTGGAAAAAGGTACTAACCTGCTGATCTCAATTGTCATATCAATATATGTGATGGATCCTGAAGTACGGATCCTGCAGCTGTTTATTCCTTCTACTCCTTTTACTAGTAACGTCTCGTATTTTATTTTTTCATATAATCCTTCCGGTACTTTATCCATTAATAAATTTATGGATTTTTTCAACAGTTTATACCCAAGATGAATTATGAAAATAGTTACTACTAAAGCAGCTATCGTATCAGCGATCCTGCTGATATTCAGATAGGTCAGAAGTAATCCGATAAGGACTACTGATGAACTCCAGATATCACTCGAGAAATGTAATGCATCCGCTTCCAGTGCACTCGAGTTTGTTTCCTTTGCAATTGCTTTAAGTTTCTTTGCTCTGTTAATGTCAATTAAAATTGTAAATATGATCGAACCAATTATCCAGATATTAATATTTAGTTCAACTTCTTCCTTTATAAAAAGTCTGTTAATAGCTTCATATATTATAACCGATGAAGTAATAAAAAGAATGAAAACCTGAAACAGTGCTGAAAAATTTTCGGCTTTTTCATGTCCGTAATTATGATCTTTATCAGGAGGTCTGGAAGAATATTTTATTGATAAAATTGTAACGATACATACAAAAATATCAATTCCTGAATTAAATACTTCAGTAAGAATTCCAAGACTACCGCTGAAAAAAGCAGCAACGATCTTTATCAAAGTAATAAACACTGCAGTATAAAGAGACTGCACTGCTACTTTTATTTTTTTATCCGAAACTGTTTTACTGCTTTCTTTCATTTATATACGGTCTTTCAAGATTCTTAATTAAATTTTCGTCTTTCAGTCTTTGAGTTAATACAACTCCTGTCATAGTTATTATTGCACCTGCAACAAAAAAATAAGATAATTTTTCATTTAATAATAACCAAGAAAACAGAATAGTGATAACAGGAGCTGTATTTGTCATGGTTGTCAAAGTACTTGTCTTTATTAACTTCGTAGAATAGCTGTAAAGAAAATAACTTCCAAATGCTACTAAAAAAGTAAGATGTATATATCCTAAAATGACATATATATTTACATTCTCAAATGTCAGATTATTTACATCATAAAGAAAAACAGGTATGTACATTACAATACCGATCACAAATGAAATCGTCATAGTTTTTAAAGCTCCGTATTTTTTTATCATCGGCTGACTGAATGCAAGATACATTGACCATGATGCGACAGCAAGGAATAGCAGCGAATCTCCAAGCATATAATTTACGCCCGGAATTTTTGGTGTAATTAAATTTTCATAAAAGATTACAAGTATTCCGACTATTGTAAGAGAAATTGTTATTAACTTTTTCAATTCAAATTTTTCATCTTTCTGCTTTATTGAGATCAGATATACAATCAATGGAGTGCAGGCATATAATATTCCTGAATGAGATGCTTCCGAAAGATTTATTCCAATAAGAAAACAATATTGATTTATTGGAATTACTAACAATCCCAAAATAAAAAATCTAAGCCAGTCTATTTTATCAATTTTGAAATTTCCTTTTTTGTAATAGAATACTATTAATAGGAGTAAGGTCGCCATTCCGAATCTAAGGAATGCAAGTGAGAGTGGTGAGATTGCACCGACTACATACTTTGCAGCAATCGGTGTAAAACCCGCTGTGAATGTTAAAAAAAATACTAAGATAAATTTTTTCATTTAATTCACAGCTTTAGTGAATTTAAATTGTTTAGAAATATAAAATGAAAAAGCAAATTAATTATTTATTCCTTCATACAAATTCATTCCCGCATATGCGGGAATCTGCATGAATTCTAATTTTATTTACTCTTTGTTCCTACAGAGTCAAGTGCTATTCGGACTCTGCGGAGACTGAATAAATTAATTACTGCTTCTTATTAGCAAGAGAAGCTTTGATCTTAGCTTTTACTTTTTTTGCATTCTTTCTGTGTTTCGCGATTGCTTTCTTTTTTGGTTTATTCATTTTTTATTTTATTAAGTTAAAATATTTTTTCTTATGCAATTGTAATGCTGTCGTCGGAATAGACATCCTGAATTGTATTCAGAAGTTCAATACCGTCTTTCATTGGTTTTTGGAATGCCTTTCTGCCTGAGATAAGTCCCATACCTCCGGCGCGTTTGTTTATTACAGCGGTTTTAACCGCTTCTTTCAGATCAGAATCGCCTTTGCCTGTGGATGCTCCACCCGAATTTATAAGTCCGCATCTTCCCATGTAACAGTTCGCAATCTGATACCTAGTGAGATCAATTGGATTGTCAGAAGATAATTTATCATAGACGAATTTGTGCGTCTTACCAAAATTCAAAGCGTTATAGCCGCCGTTATTTTCGGGTAGCTTTTGCTTGATAATATCAGCCTCAATTGTCACGCCAAGATGATTTGCCTGACCTGTCAGATCCGCTGATAAATGATAATCTTTGTCTCCTTTTACATTAAAAGCAGAATTTCTCAGATAGCACCAAAGTATCGTTACAAGTCCCAGTTCATGCGCATATGAAAATGCCTGTGCTACTTCCTGAAGCTGTGTCGCTGATTCATCTGATCCAAAATAAATTGTCGCACCTACTGCAACTGCTCCCATGTCAAATGCCTGATCTATATCTGCAAACATTATCTGATCATATTTATTCGGATAAGATAAAAACTCATTGTGATTTATCTTTAATATAAAAGGAATCTTGTGAGCAAACTTTCGTGATACAGATCCCAGTACTCCTAGTGTCGAAGCAACTGCATTACAGCCGCCTTCTATTGCCAGCTTTACTATATTTTCAGGATCGAAATATATCGGATTCGGAGCAAATGACGCTCCGGCTGAATGTTCGATTCCCTGATCCACTGGTAATATCGATACATATCCCGTTTTTGCCAGTCTGCCTGAATTATATATTGACTGCATGTTTCTGAGCACATTGGGACTTCTGTCAGAATCTTTCCAAACCCTGTCTATAAAATCACTTCCAGGTAGGTGCAGCATATCTTTACTGATGGTTTTACATTTATGACTAAGCAGATATTCATTTTCTTTGCCGAGAATTTTTAATGTTTTTTTATTCATGTTAAGTTATATATTTATTAAATTTTTTATTGTGCTAATTTGCAAATACAGATTGCTTCCTTTGTTCAGGTAGAGTCACGTACTCTTCGTTCTCTCTGAATGCTGAATCAAAGTTGTATCATCTCATTACATAAAGCTTTTCGTTTCCGATTCAATTTCCTTTTTCAGAATATTGATCTCGTTTTTATTTCCATCCCTTAGAACATAGAATTTATTTTCTTCAACAAGTTCTGTCCTTCTTAAAAATGCCAGTCCATAATATTTATCATCATTTTTAATTACACTTGAAATAAAACCGGCTTCCCTGTCACTATTAGAATTAATAACTTTATCACTTCTAATGATTTCTTTATCTGAAACTATACTGACCATGCTCTTAGGTATTTTTCCCTGTGAATCAATTCTCGCAATAACTTCCTGCCCTATATAACATCCTTTTTTAAAAGAAATATATTTTTCCAAACCGCATTCCATTGGATTGATCTGATCGTTAAATTCATTTTCACCCTCAGGAATAAGATTGCTGATTCTTTTGAATTCATATTCATCAAAAGTAAGTGCAGTTAAATCTTTCATCAGATTTCTATATACGCTCACATCCTTTTCCTCGCAAATAATATTAAGTGTCTTTATTTTTCCATCACTTAAAAAAAGGATATCACTTTTATTTATTCTGTAAGCTTTATCTTTTTCACATTTTATATTAAACAGATCTGAGGAAAGTGATTCATATTCATCTGTAAAAATTGTTATTCTTGAATACTCACCCCGGGCTATTTCTAACTTTACATCATCCATAATTATATATTTATCAAGATGTGCAATTATTTTTTCTTCAAATCCGGATGTACAAATAAGATATTTTTCTTCCCCGAAATTAACAAAATTTACAAGATCTATTATTCTTCCTTTATCACTGGTAAGCACAGTATATCTGCATTCTCCTTCGGGAAAACTCCTGAAGTCATTTGTAGACATTCTGTTTATAAAATCCGTAAGGTCTGTTCCGGATGCTTTTATTAAACCTGATTTATTAATGAAATAACTGACGGGCAATGAAATGATAATTATTTTTTTCTTAAGTGAATTTTCTTATTACTATAAAAATTGATAAAGCTATATTAAAAATTGTAAAACCTGAAAATATCAAAATTATTAAAATTTGAAAATTAGAAACCTTTTGTATATTTGAAATCTTCTGAATTGATCCATTTTGAATATTTGTTGACTTTGGATCTTCAGGAAAATGATTTTCAGAAACTTCAGTGTTGTTTCCTTCCATGACTTTTTTACAAATATAAATATTTCAGGAGTGAGATTAAATGAAAGAATCTTAATTTTAAATTAATTATTTTTACAAACGTCTAAATCGTTTTGAGTTATTTATCAGAATATTTTAATAAATAAGTTATATTTAGCAAAATTTATTCTAATAAATAAATTTTTTGGACTTCACTGAATTGTTTAATTCTTTTAAAATTAAACTGAATTTATTTTTAATTTTTAATACTTATTATTTCAACAACTCCTGAAAATAATCCGAAACCTCAGAAGATAGAATCTGCTTCCAAGAAGCTCAGCTCCTTCAGATCGATTGCACTGGATATGATAATTATTGCAGTGATTATCGTGATCTGTTTATTTGTTTATAAAGAGTTCAATAAAGATAAAGTAGTGATCGAAGTCTTCCAGGTTCCAATGGATCTCGAAAAACAAAATATCACCGGACAGGCTGTTGTCAATAAATTACTCGATAACATTATAAAGATCGAAAGTCAGGCTGATACTTCTTTTCCACTTCTTGACTTCAATCCTGTAATGTATGATGCCCAAATGGAAATTGTAATACCGGGCTCAGGTATATCCATAAACTCTCTGATCAGACATGTCAAAAATTTTCTTGGAAAAAAACAGATAAAGATTACCGGCGAAATTGTGGTATCGGATAAAAAATTATTGATGACTACCCGCATAGTCGGTGAACCGGCAATGACCTACACCGGAGATCTGAATAGTATAGATTCTCTTATTTATGAATCTGCAAAACATATAATTCTCTATACTCAGCCTTATATGCTTGCATATTATTATTACTATTCTTACGGTTCGGATCACTTAAATAAAGAGCTTGCAATGGAAATGATCAACTATTCCATTACTCAGCCTCCTGTTACTGATGACGTTATGGCATACACTTTGTATGGATATATTCTTTCTGACCAGGGGAAATATGAGGAGTCAATTAATATGTATGAAAATGCTCTTGAGATCGATCCTGATTTCACAGATGCTATCAGCGGCTGGGCTTATTCTTTGTTTGAAATGAACAAGTTTGAAGAATCAGAAGATTTGTATAAAAAAGCACTCAGGACAGATCCAAATGATTCATATACATACTATTATTATGCTCTGTTAAAAGAAAAGATGAATTCATATTCTCAGGCTGATAGTTTATATAAAAAAGCTGTAACACTGGATCCAAAAAATTTTGAAGCTGCAAATGATTATAGTAATTTTTTAATTTTACAAAACAGGTTAAATGAAGCTAGAGTTAGTATAAAAAATATTTTAAAGGTCAGACCTGACAATTCTCAGGCATATTTTAATCTGGGTAATCTTAATTACAATGAAAACAATTATGAAGAATCTGTAAACAATTTTTTAAAATCATTTAGTCTGGATTCTACAAATGTTGCAGCTCTTTTAAATGCTTCCAGGATATTAAATGAAAATGACAGAAATGAAGAGGCATTTGATTTAGCTAAAAATATTGATCTGAAAAAAAATTATGATTTTCAAACTACAAAGGATATTGGCATTTTACTTGAAAACCTTGAAAAGAAATCTGAAAGTATTGAATTTTATAAAAGATCAATTAAGCAATTTCCAAATGACTCTGCTTATTTTAGAAACCGAATGGTAAATTGAATTTCTTTAATTTAGAAATCGTATAATTTTACGGCAAAATTAAATTAAAATAATCTCATTTTTTTCTAAAAACATAATTTAATAAATCTCCTTTCTATTCATTTTTTAAACATTCATTGAAATTTAAAGTAAAATCGGATACTTATAATTTCTAAAACTCACTTTTTTTTTCTTTGGAAAACAAAAACAAAAATAATATTTTTGTTTAAAGGCGATTAAGAAGATGCAATACAATTTTAAGTTTTTAGTTTACCCCCGCAATGTTCACTATAATGCATCTTCTTCGCCTGAAAGTGCTTATTGAATTATCGGGGGTTTTATATTTTAATCAAAATAACGTAACTTTACTTTAAAAAATTAATTTACTAATTTAAACACATTAAATTTCACAAAAGGAGATGAAATGAAATCAATCTATTTAGCTCTATCTTTATTCTTAGCTTTATTTATATCAAGCTGCAGCAGTGATTCAAGTTCAGGTAATAACCCGTTTGTACCCGGAGGAGGAACCGGTACAACTGTTACATTTACAACTACCTATGATGCAAATAATACTCAATTTGTGTTTGCTCCAAATACAGGTGTAACTATATCAAAGATAACAGCAAATTGTGCAGCTGCTAATATTAACAATGAAGAAATTACAGGTGATGGAACAACTGTTTGGACACAGGCAGCACCGGCAGCTGTAAGCACTCAAGGCGTTAATGTTGCTGCAGGTCAGCAATGGACTTTCAAAATAGAAGGGAAAGTCGGAAGTGCAACAGGAGAAGTTTATACTTCTAATACAAGTATTACAGTACAATAATAAATTTTGCAATAAGTATAGAAATTTGTAAAAAAGAAATTAAATTCTTTTAATAAACTAAAAAAAAAATGAAAAAATTAAACAACATTGCTTTATTAATCATTGTTTTATTAATAGTGTTTGCAAGTAACAATTCCAATGCACAGGTAAAGATTGCATTAGGTTTACAAGCTGGCGTAAATTTTGGAAACGCTTCAAATAATGTAGCTGGCGTAGATCAAACATTAAGCTCAAGTACCGGATTTATTGCCGGTGGATTAGTAGATATTGGTCTTTCAAAGCAGATATCCATTGTACCGGGTCTAAGGTATATTGGTAAAGGTTCAAAGCAAACTAATGTTGCTGTCCAGGGATTAGGTAATGGTGATCTTAAAACAACAATTGGAATGCTTGAATTTCCTGCACTTTTGAGAGTTAAATTTCCATTGACAGAGGTAAACCCTTATCTTATTGCAGGTCCGATACTGGGTATAATTCTTTCAGCCAATACTGATTTTATTCCAACAGCTGGCGGAACCACACAAAGTTTTGATGTAAAGAGTACATTTGAATCTACAGAATTTGACCTTTATTTTGGAGGAGGACTGGATTTTAAAATTTCACCTTCCGCAAGTCTGTTTTTTGAACTTGGATATGAGTTAGGTTTGACAGATATTGCTAAGGCTTCAAATGTAACCACGAAATCTTATAGTTTCCAGATCACAGGCGGTGCAAGATTTGGAATGTAAAATTAAATTTTAATAATTCAAGCCGGCTGAGTAATCTGCCGGCTTTTTTTATGTGTAAAAATTTTCCCTCCGAGTATTAAAAAATTCCTTTAATGCAATCAACATAATCACTATATTTGTAGCTTAACTAAAAAATTTTATATATCAATGTCTGCTAAACATCATCAGGAAGATAAATTAATGTCAGCTTATTATAAAGCTGTAGATTTTTTCGAAAAAAATAAAAAACACGTTTATACTGCACTTACCATACTTATAGTTTTAATTGCAGGAACTGTACTTTTTGTAAATAAAAGAACAGCTAATAATGAACTTGCTGCTGTCGAAATTGAAAAGGTAAAACCTTTGTATAATGCAGGTAATTTTGAACAGGCTGTAAACGGTGATTCTCTGGGTAATTCCAAAGGGCTTATTTATATTGTAAATGAATTCGGATCAACTGAGAACGGAGAATATGCGAAGCTTATGCTTGCAAATTCTTATTATTCCTTAAGGGATTTTGATAATGCAGAGAAGTATTATAAAGAATTTTCAGGCAGTAATGATGTTCTTAAAGTGTCTGCAATTGCAGGTCTT
>DAORRV010000024.1:0-27829 GCA_035443185.1 Ignavibacteria bacterium
ACTTTATACATTAATATGTTACTTCTTTCCGGCGACTTTATCAATAAGATATTGTGCAACAGCTGCAGCTTCTTTCGGCTTAAGACCCGGGTTAGGCATAGGTGGATAATCCGGATTTTTCTTTGTCGGATCTAAAATATAATTTGCGAGTTTTTTTACATCACCATTATAAGCCGGAACTGTCTGAGCATAAGGAGGTCCGACTAGCTTGGTATCAAAACTATGACAAGCCGAACAGATCTTTGTATATATCTCTTCACCGTTTACACCTTCTGTATTTATTGTTTTAGATTTCTTTTCTTTGTGAAGCTCTTCAGCTTTTAGATTAATTGCTTCGAGATGTTTGAAGTTTGCTGTTCCAAATGCAGACTGATTTTTCATAATTATGAATCCGCAAGAAAGTATCATCAGATAAAATGCCGCACCTATATACTTCATGTCGGAATTTTTTATTACCGCATAGAGAAAATTACATAAAAGTAGAAGTGAAACGAAAGCAAGTCCTGTATAAATAAATACCGATCCTGACAATGCTGAATTTGGTGTCAGATAAAAACTAAAGAATAATACCACCGGTGTAAGAGCAGCACCGATAAATGCCATGTTCCCTGCTATCTTCTTTACAAAATTCGAATATTCCTTATCCATATCATGCATACCTCCCTGCCAGCTAAAGAAAAAGAACAGTATCGCACTTCCTGTGATTGCCGCCGAAAGTACTATGATGAAAATAAAATTTACAAAGGTTGCACCTGATAAAAATATCTGTGCAATGTTTTGAAAATCCTGATATCTTTCTGAGAATTGAGATATAGTTATACCGCCTGCAAAAAATAAAGCTGTTACAAGTAATAATACAAACCCATACAAACCCGAATTAGAATTAGTATTCATTATATCAAATTCATAATTCGTAACATCTTCAGGAAGCTGTTTATCAAGCTCATGTTTGTCAATGCCAACAATGCCTTTAAATGTCTCGATCAGCGACTCGATCTGAAATGTATTCTGATAGCTGTAAATGAAATTCACTGCTATCGCCAGAAAAAGCGTGGCGACAAAAAGTAGACTGACTGCAATTACTTTTACTTCAAATAATAACTGTGCATAACAAAATGTTATTGCAAGCAATGGAATTATTCCAAGCCCTACTCCGACAAATCTGTTTATCGCAAGTTTGTCGATCACGTCTTTTGCAAATCTGATGAACAGTTTATTCTTCATCTTCCTTCCGTAAGCATTGAATATAACGGAGAAGGCAGTTCCGCCCATCAGCATTCCAAAGAATGGAATAAAAATAAGCAGCGACATGACAAGTATGATCTTCAGCAGTGATAAATGCTGTGTCGTAGCCGGTATAACCAATTTATCTAAAAAATCCATTATTAATATTTATATTAAATTTCTTATTCTAAAAATAATTTTACAAGTTTGTCAACGGACAAAATTGTTATGATCAGTAAAGTGAAAATATTTATGCTTATGAACATTCCCTTAAAACTCTTCTTGTCCTCTGTCATATCAAGGAATTTAACAGATCTTACAAACATCCAGAGACATAAGATCATTAGCATAGCATTTGAAATATAGTAATTCAGTATTCCAAAAAAATTGATGGACAAAGCAACAGCAATTGTCAGCAGTATCCAGGTGAAAGTAATCTTTATAAGTTGTCTCTGTGACAGCATATTAGTCAGAGTCGGGAATCCGCCTTTGTCATAATCTTTTCCATACACAAGCAGCAGCAGCCAGAAGTGTGGGATCTGCCAAATAAAAAAGTAAGCACCGATCAGAAGAATCTTATCATCAGTCAGTGAACCACCCGCTGCAGCCCATCCTGCCATAGGCGGTAAAGCGCCTACAAGCGAGCCGGGGATTATTGCCAGTGCCATGACTTTTTTCAATGGAGTGTATATCACATTATACCAAAGAAAAGTAAAAAGTCCGATATAAAGAGTTAATAAACTTGATTTAAAAAAGAGTACTGCTGAGCCCGCCAGTAGAAATACAATTGCAACTGTGATGACAAATGAAGCTGAGACATTTCCAGATGGAATTGGCCTGCCTTTTGTTCTGTCCATTAGAACATCGGTACCTCTTTCCTGATAGTGGTTCATTGCAGCTGCTCCACATGCCAATAAAAATATTCCTATCACTGGATAAAGTGAGAATGCACTCAGATCGGTCAGAGCAAGTATATATCCGAGCGAAGTGGTCAAAGCTACAAGTATCGTAATCCTGATCTTCGTCAATTCCAATATGGCTTTTGTACGGAATGCAAGTCCCGAACTTACCCGTATCTCTTTTTTATATGTATCTGCTGTTTGAATTTTTCTTAATATTTATTTTTTGTTGTATCTTTTTCTTCAGTTTTTTTCAGATCAGAAGCAGGTGTTTCTTTTTTGGATGTATCTGATTTTACTTTGGTCTTTGCTGTATCTGTGCCGTTTACTTTTTTGGTTGAATCATTTAAAGTACCGGTTGAATCTGAATTGCCTGTTGTACCCGATGAACTTAAAGAATCTTTTATTGCCGCTGTAGAATCCATTTTGGTTTCTACCGGAAGAATATTTTTCCATATCTCAAACTGATCTTCGGAAATCACATTAACTGGAGCATACATATAAGAATGATTTAACCCGCAGTATTCCGCGCAGGCAGCATAGTAAGTTCCAAGGTCATCAGTTCTGATCCAGATATAATTTGGTGATCCGGGCACGACATCTTCTTTTACTCTGAAGTGTGGGAGATAAAAACTGTGAAGCACATCATTTGAAGAAAGCTCAAACTTAATATTCTTATTATGCGGAAGATTAACCGTATCGGATTTCTTTCCATTATCATACTCAAAAGTCCATTTCCACATCTGCCCGGTAACCTTTACCACCATTGCATCTTTAGGTACATCACGCATATTTATAAATCCGTTCCAGCTTATAAAAAACAAATACAGAACTATTATAATAGGAACAACAGTCCATATGATTTCGATGGTAGTATTTCCCTCTATATTAGAAGGTACAGGATTTCTTTTTCTGCTGTATTTAAAAATAAAATACAACATTGCCACTGTTATAATCAGCAGCAGTATTATTGATATACCAGTGATTATCCAAAAGGTGGTATCAACTTCATTTATTATACTAGGTCTCATAATTTAAAATCTGTTTATATCTGAATAAATATTCATTTAAAATCTGATTGCTTTTTTTATTAAAATCTAAATTAATAACAAATTTAATATCGGAACGTCAGGTCAAAAAATGTTAAAATTAAAACTATTATAAATATCAGCATGCAGACTCCGACAAATATTTTAAAAACCTTATTGTCAAACTTCAGATGCATGAAGAAATTTATCACAAACATAGTTTTGACTGTTGCAATGATCAGAGCAACTGTCAGCGCAAGACTGCCGAGATCAATACCCGCTACTGCCACTGTAATGGATGTCAGCGAAAGCAGTCCGATCCATACGAGCACATTTATACCGTAACTCGGATGATGCGCTACGGCGATGTGACCGTCATCGTTTTCAGAATGTTCTGAGTGTGAAGAATGATCAGAATTGTGATTACTCATTATAATTATTATTTAAAATTTTCTTTAATGAATTAAATAAAATAACGGGAACAGGAATATCCAGATAATATCTACAAGGTGCCAGTATAATCCTGAATTTTCAAGCTTCTGAAAATTCGTTGCAGTTATTACATCTTTTTTTATCTGCCACATTACAAATCCTATAAATGCAAGTCCTACTACAATATGAAGTCCGTGCAGACCTGTCATTACATAATATAATCCGAAATACATTACTTCACCTTCAGACATATCCTGAAGTGCGGGTCCTTTTGGATAAATACCGTGATGGAATTTTGCACCCCACTCAAAATATTTATTCACAAGAAAGATCAATCCGCAAAAAACCGTTACCCACAGAAAAAATAAGCTGAGTTTTTTATTACTCTTCTGTAATGCTACAATAGCAAGTACTACCGTAAGGCTGCTTGTTAGAAGTATAACTGTATTTATCGCACCCATGAATACATCCAGTTCACCGGCTGCAACTACAAAAGCATCAGCATATATGAACCTGTAACTTGCATAGAGAATGAACAATCCACCAAAGAGAAGTACTTCTGTGAATAGGAAAAGCCACATTCCCATTTTAGACCCGAAGTCATCTCTGTGTATATGAACTTCGTGGATCTCCTGATCTGCTGTGTCAGAGTTATAGCTCAATTTGATACCTCCTGTCTATCCTGTTTGTGAATGTGAGTATGGTCATAAGGACCTGCTGTGACTGTAGGAATTTCATCAAAATTTTCAAGCGGTGGAGGAGATGGTACCGTCCATTCGAGAGTTGTACCTCCCCATGGATTATCTTCGGTACACTTCTTTCCTTTTCTGATTCCGTTTATAAGATTAAATGCCATAACCAAAATTCCTGATACAAGTATCCATGACCCGACTGTTGAAATAATATGATAGATCTGATATTCAGGCAGATAATCATAATACCTTCTCGGCATTCCCATATATCCCATAATAAACATAGGGAAATAAAGAGTATTAAATCCGATTGCTATCCAGTAAGCTGTTACCTTTGCCACTTTTTCATTATACATTTTCCCGAACATCTTTGGGAACCAGTAATGAATTGAAGCAAAAAATATGAGTCCCATTCCTCCAAACATTACGTAATGAAAATGAGCTACTACATAATAAGTATCCGTCAGATGCAGATCTGTATTCAAGGCACCGAGAGTAAGTCCTGTAAGACCGCCGATAGAAAATATAAAGATAAACAACATTGTAAAAAGCATTGGTGCAGTCATTTCTATTGAACCTTTATAAAGTGTCGCCACCCAGTTAAAAACTTTTATCCCCGATGGCAATGCAACAAAAAATGTCAGCAAAGAAAATATTACTCTTGATGTATCGCTGATTCCACTTGAGAACATATGATGTCCCCATACAAGATATCCGACTAATGCAATTGCAAGACTGGAAATTGCGATCGGCACATATCCAAAGATCGGTTTTTTTGCAAATGTCGGAATGATCTCTGACACGACTCCCATCGCAGGCAGTATCATAATGTAAACCGCCGGATGAGAATATATCCAAAATAAGTGCTGATATAAAAGCGGGTCACCGCCAAGCGCAGGATCAAATACTCCAATTCCGAAAGCTCTTTCGAGTATCACAAGTAAAAGTGTGATTCCGATTATAGGAGTTGCAAGCACCTGTATCCATGAGGTTGCATAGACAGACCATACAAACAGCGGCATTCTGAACCACGTCATTCCCGGACATCTCAGCCTGTGAATGGTCGTGAGAAAATTCAGACCGGTAAGTATAGAAGAAAATCCGAGTATAAAAGCAGCAAAGACCGATATGGAAACGTTTGTAGTAGTCCTGATACTGTAAGGCGCATAAAATGTCCAGCCGGTATCAGCTATTCCCGATCCTATAAAGAGTGAAAATATTGCCAGTCCTCCGCCTATCATATAAAGATACCATGACATCAGATTCAGTTTTGGAAATTGTACGTCCTTTGCGCCAAGCTGAATCGGCAACATGAAGTTACCGAATACCGCAGGCACTCCGGGTATTATAAAAAGAAATATCATGATCACGCCGTGCAGAGTAAAAAATGAGTTGTAAGTCTGAGCACTCATTATCGTCTCGCCGGGTGTAAGCATTTCAAGTCTCATCAGTACGCCGATCGTCATTGCTGCCAGAAAGAAAACCGACATTGCAGACAGATACATCAGCCCTATCCTCTTATGATCGGTCGTAAGCAGCCAGGCCATTATCCCTTTATGCTTTGTCCTGACATGATAAAAATCAACTTCAGCTGCCTTTTTGGGAACAGCTATAGTTCCGTTGGCCATAAATTATTTAAGTATTTTGTAAATTTGTTTTTTTCTTTTTCAATGTTAAATATCCTACAAATATTCCGAGCAGTAATAATATCCCGCCGCCTGCAATTCTTGTTACATTCAAAACATATTTCCTTCCGGCCGGATCATAACTGAAACACATCTTTACTATCTTAGCAATAGTCGGAACAGATTTACCTTCTGCAGCTTCCGTCACTGCCATTTTCAGATCAAAAGGCAGATAGTCAGTACCGTATAAATATCTGATCACTTTACCTTCAGGTGAGATCATGATTAGTGAAGCTCCGTGCATGAAATCAGCACCCTGTCTCGCAAATTTAAATCCGACAGCGTCTGTGATCTTATGAATATTCAGACTGTCGCCGCTTAGAAATCTCCATGACCCGGGAGATATTTTTTTATCCAAAGTACTCAGATATGTTTCTTTCTTTCCCGCTGCCAATGTAAAATCTTCCGTCTGATCAAAACTGATCGTGACAATATCGTAATCAATACCCGGCTCAATGTCTGCCTGATCGATCACTTTCGTAAGCCCGTTCAGAAGCGGTGTGCAGATCCCCGGACATCTGAAATAAACAAACGAAAATACAGTCGGCTTATTGATCAGACTTTTTAGATTTACCGGATTTCCATTCTCATCATTTAATATAACATCATCAGGTATGAAATCACCTAATTTTTCCCTGATTCCTATATCAGGTAATTTTCTTTCTTCACCTTCACTCTCCTGAGAAAACAAATTTCCGTTTATCACAGGGAATAAAATGCATATAAATAAAAAACTAATTATTAATTTTTTCATAACACATTATTTTGGTCAGACCTTATTCACGGAGAACAGGGTTCTGAGATATTTCCAGACCGTTTCGGAATCTGCTGCGGAGAGCTGATACACATCCCCTTTGAATCCTTTATCCAAAGGATCGGTCTTTAAAAAATTCATAAACTCTTCATTACTTGTCGCCCATTTCATATCGTTTGCCAGTGACAGCATTGCTGTTTTTTTATCGGAAATTATTTTATCAAGTATTACAACTGCTGAATCACTCTTGTCCAGTTCCATTTTTATAAGGATCTTTTCAAGATCATTTTTTAATGTATCTTGCTCAAGTACCATCAGATCCATTGCAAGCTCGACCGGTATCTGATTTGCAGCTTTTACGCCTGTTGCAAGACTGTATTTCTCATCAAGCTTCGTCAGCTCTTCAGGTGTGTCTTGCGGATAAAGCGGATTGAATGTCCTTATATACTGAATGACTGCAAACCTGTCTTTTGGCGGAATAGTGCTAAAGCTTGCCATTCCTGTGTTTGGAATTCCTTCCTGAAGTGTGACATACATCTGCGAAACTGTCTGTCCATTTTTCCATGTCTGTTTTGCAGGATCTTTAAAATTTCTTGGCGGCGGATTTAATGAAGTTCCCGCAGGACCGTTGCCCTCACCTGTCTCACCATGACAGCTCTGACAACTTGCCGCGTAAATATCTTTTCCCTGAGAAACAAGATCCGGTGACGGAGTGCTGAAAAAGATCACGTCCACAGGCGGAGTCATAGTTCCTTTATTAACAGGCAGCGGAGTTCTCATGTTTGAGTCTGCTGATAAAAGTCCGGGGGCTGTAAAGAGCTTGTTATAATCAAGTGTGCTGACGTATTTCGCGCCGAGCATTACGAGGAAAACAAGCAGCAGCATATAAAGCACGCCGTAGAACTTTTCCATGTCACGGAAAATATCGTATATGTTGAATTTACCTTTGCTGTTATTATTGTGTGACACTTTATAAAATTAAGATTCTTAAAAATTAATTTAAATGAAAATTTAAACCCGCTTCAAGCTTTGGATCACCAACAGGTACAAGGTTGGATTTCGCAGCTCTCATTCTGAATACAGTTATGATCAGGCCAAATGCAAACATCAGAAATCCGAGTTCGCTCCATCCGAATACAAATCCTTCTGTGAAATAGCTCGGCATTATTATCCAGTAAAGATCATATGCATGAGCAAACAGCAGCCATATTGAAATTACAGTAAGCAGCTTTGGCTTTACCTTCGAACTCCTCGGCAGCAATATTAAAAACGGTATTACAAAATGAACAAAGATCAGACCGATCGAGAAATAAGACCAGCTTCCTTTCATCCTCATCATTATCCAGAATGTCTCTTCAGGAATATCTGCATACCATATCAGCATGTATTGTGAAAATCCGATGTATGCCCAGAAGACATTAAATCCAAACAGCAGTGTGGCAAAGCTGTAATAATTATTGTCCTTTATATTACTTACAAGATAACCGTTCTCATTGAGCTGTACCGAACAAAAAGTACCGGCTGCAAATGCAGCTACCATCGTACCTGCAAAATAGTAAACTCCAAACATTGTCGAAAACCAGTGATACTCAAGACTCATCATCCAGTCTATTGCAATAAAGGTAATAGTGAACATAAACAATATCGCAAATGCCGCTGAGAATTTTATGCTCTGCTTTGTAAGCAAAGGATCTCTTGTGTCGTCCTGCTTTAAGGAATTTCTTATAAAGAGAAAATAAAATACAACCCAGATCAATAATATTATCGCTGTTCTTATTAAAAAGAATGGTACATTTAAGTAAGCAGATTTGGCCTGCAGCAGCGGATCGTTTAATAGTGTCTCCTCATGCGTCCAGTGAAAAAGATCATGCATTCCGAATATAAGCGGAATGACAAGTATCACAAGCAGAGGTATAAGCGCTGCAAGAAATTCAGATATTCTTCTGAACGGCGTACTCCAGGTAGCTCCGACGAGATATTCAAGTGCTACAAGTGCCAGCGAACCGACACCGATACTCACCAAGAACATATACATCCAGAGATAATCAAAGAATGCTCTGTGCGTATCCGTTACAAACGATAATACCACGAGTACAAGACCGACCCCGAGAAGTCCGGTTCCGAGTTTTGCTACAATTGGCGGTAAGGGTTTTTTAGTATAGTCCATTAAAAATTATAATATAAAATAATTCAAATACTTTTGATAAATTTATTTAGCTTTCTCAAGATCTTCCTCGCTTGCATCTTTTGCTCTCTGAAGCGCTCTGATATAATTTACTATCGCCCATCTGTCTTCTTTTGATACCTGTTCGGAATAGCTCGGCATTACATTCTGCCCGTTTGTCATGACATGAAAAATATTTCCGTCGGGCCAGTTCTTTACTTTTTCATTGTGAAGACTCGGCGGTTTCGGGAACTGATCTCTAAGTCTGCCGTCGCCGTCACCTGTATATCCGTGACACGGACTGCAGTAAATATTAAATCTGTCCTGACCTCTTTCGAGAGACTTCACTGTGACCGGAACGGGATTTGATAAAAGCTTTACAACTGAATCCGGCATTCCCTGATATTCATAAGGCACGAATCCTCTTGCTACAGTTCCTTCCACTGGCGGTCTCATGCCTGATTGATTCGGGAAAAAATCACTTTTGCTCTGAGCATCGATCCTTCCCTGCTGCCACATCCAGTTGAATGGCACAGTTTCGTATAAAACATAATTCAATGTAACATAAGCTACTCCGGCTGTCATCAATCCTGTTATGATAATTGCCATTGTAAACTTCTTGTCAAAGAGCGGAGTCTTTTTTGTTAGATTTGATTCTCTGAAATAAATATCCTGAACTTCATAGGCATTGGTCTTTGAAAATAAATTCAATACTTCATCTTCAATATACATCTCATCACCTGTTTCGATGACGAGTCCGAATTTATCCGAAGTCACATGTTTCATAAAGTCAGTGTCATTCAGCGGACTGTTGAGTTTCGGCATTTTACTGAATAGTATCAGCAGACCAAGCACAGTCGCAATACCGCAAAGCAGTACAGTAGATTCAAATGTGATCGGAATTGCACCCGGCAGTCCGAAGAAAGGTTTTCCGCCGATGATGTTTGGATAATCGATCGAAGACATCCATATCATCATGACCAGTGCGAGTATCGTACCGGTGATTCCCATTATGAATGAAACGTAACCGATCTTTGGCGGAGGTAATCCCATTGCTGTATCCATTCCATGCAACGGATAGGGAGTATAGATATCAAACTTTTTATACCCCTTTCCCGCCACGACAGCCGCAGCTTCGGTGATCTCGTTCGGAGTATTATAAAGAGCGGCTTTGCCGTAAAGCTTGCTGCTCCTTACTTCCTTATCTTCCGCGGTATCAAACTCTTTTATCTTATTTAAAATGTTTTTTAACACTGTATAAATTTTAAATTTTTTGTGAAGACAGCCAATTGGATGTCTCTACAATTCATAATTTTTAATTTGTAATTTTTAATTGCTCTTTCACCGGATGCGGATGCACGGTCGGCTGCGCACCAGGCATGACTGCTTTGACTTCTGAAATTGAAACCAATGGCAGCGTCTTCAAAAACAATAACAGGAACGTAAAGAAAAATCCGAAACTTCCTAAAAGCAATCCCAGATCCGTCAGTGTCGGCGTGAACATTGCCCAGCTCGACGGTAAAAAATCCCTGTGCAGCGATGTCACTATGATCACAAATCTCTCAAACCACATACCGACATTTACAAGAAGTACAAGTACCATTGTAATCGGAATAGACCTTCTGATCTTTTTAAACCAGAATAGCTGCGGGAATATTACGTTGCATGAAACCATGATCCAGTATGCCCATGCATAAGGACCGAATGCCCTGTTTATAAAAATGAACTGCTCAAATGTATTGCCGCTGTACCATGCTATGAAAAATTCCATTCCGTATGCATAACCAACCATCATACCGGTCGCAAGCAGGATCTTATTCATCGTCTCAAGATGGTTCAGAGTGATAATGTGCTTTAGATTAAATATCTTTCTGACTATGATCAAAATAGTTGACACCATTCCAAATCCCGAGAAGATAGCACCCGCTACAAAGTAAGGCGGGAAGATCGTCGTATGCCATCCGGGAATTACCGATACGGCAAAGTCAAAACTAACGATCGAGTGAACTGAAAGTACAAGCGGTGTTGAAATACCTGCAAGTATCAGATAAGCTCTCTCGTAATTGCTCCAGTTTCTGTTGGAGTTTGTCCATCCGAGACTCATCACGGAATAGATCGTCTTCTTTACTTTGCTCGTCGTCTTGTCCCTTAATGTCGCAAGATCAGGAATAAGTCCGATCCCCCAGAATAAAAATGAGATAGTGAAATAAGTCGATACTGCAAATACGTCCCAGAGCAGCGGTGAGTAAAAATTCACCCAGACTCCGTTCATGTTTGGCAACGGGATCAGATATCCTGCAAGCCATGGTCTTCCGGTATGGACTATCGGGAATATACCCGCAGTCATAACGGCAAAGATCGTCATCGCTTCGGCAAACCTTGCAATACCCGTTCTCCACTTTTGTCTGAAGAGATAGAGAATAGCAGAGATCAACGTTCCCGCATGACCTATTCCGATCCAGAAAACAAAGTTGATAATTCCAAATGCCCATCCGACCGGCTGATTATTTCCCCACATCCCGATACCGTAATAAATAGTCAGTCCGAGTGATACAGCTCCTATCGTCAGCGCTGTAAGTGATATCAGAAAAGCTATCCACCAGCCCTTTGTGGGCTTGGTCTCAGTCGGCAGTGCAATGACACTGTCAATGTCCTTAAAGGAAACTCCGCCTTCTACTAATGGGATCTCTTTGGTGTAAGTAGCGTCAAGACTCAATGTCGCTCCTGTTTTTAAATGTTTTCAAATTTGAAAAATATACTTTTGTAAATATTAATTATGAAAATTTTTACTTGAATATCTTTTGCGCATATTACTTTATTAATATCATTTTTTTTATTTCTGAAAAATTGCTTGTTTCCATTTTGTAATAATATACTCCGCTCGAAAGATCTGCGCCGTTGAATTCCGTATCATAAGTCCCGGCATTTCTGAATTCATTTACAAGCGTCTTTATTTCCTTTCCGGTGATGTCATATACTTTGATAGAAATATTCCCGGATACTGGAATGTTGAATGTAATCTTTGTTACAGGGTTGAATGGATTAGGATAGTTCTGTGATAACTCAAAACTTTCGGGCTGTGTATTAATTTTTGATAAAATATTAAATCTCTTATTTATCAAAGCGCTTAATATCCCGTTTATTCTTGTCTGTTTATATTCAAGATTTTCGATTCCCGACCCGCCTATAAAATTATCTCCCTCTCCCGCAGAAAGTATTTCTTTATTTATCAGCGCATGCATTCCTTTAGAAGTGTTTATGTTATTCAGATATATTGTATTGTAATCGCTTATCGCTTCTTCAATATTATTCTGTTTCACTTTAGTTTTTATTATGAAATCTTCCGAGAGGTTTCTCTGTGACTCACTGTATGAAGTATCATTAAAAATATTTGAATAGTAATTTTGGAGCGCGCCGTATTCTGAAACCGTTGAGGTTTTTTTCTCATAACAATTAAATAATCTGGATAAACTCGAAACTACAAACGAACTGCCTATATTATCCGAATAATCCGAAATTATTTCCTTGTAGATCTCTATTGCTTCAGGATAATCTCCCGAATGTTCTTTCTGATAAGCTTCCAGATAAAGCTCCTGAGCTAAGCCCGGATCATCTGATTCCTGAAAGAATACAGTATCATATAATCCGAATCCAATGTCGTAAAGAGTGTAATTGTTTACGGATCTCTGACCGGACGAATTGTCATCATATGGATTAAAGAGTAACCCGTCTGAATTTTCTACATTAATTTTATTCAGATCGGGAGAAAGCGTTCCCCAGTAATTTTCCCTTACATCAAAAGTATCGGAACCGGTAGGATTCGTTCCGTTTATATAATAATCGTTATTTGTTAAAGTAAATCTGTTATATCCGAATGCCATATTCGGATAGGATTCATCTTCAAAGAAAATTCCCGCATTTGATGGCGAGCCTGTAAAATGATTATCGCCGGAGATCCAGTATTTAGAGCCGCCTGATGTTACGGGATGCATGTTTGGAACCGATGAGTATGAAAGACAGATATTATCATAATATGAACTGTTAAAAACATTTTTCAACAGATCAGGCGAAGACAGTAAAGAGTAATAAGTATAATAAAAATCATTTATAATATTATATTCAAACTTACCGTATGAATCACTTATAAAAATTCCTGATTCAGAATATTGATTACCGTTAACAGTGTTTTTAGAAACGAACGGAGAGCTGTTTAATATAGTCATTCCGTTTCCTGAATTGCTGATTGTGTTTCCAATTATGTTGAAATATCCTCCGTCACAAAGCTCAGCGTAAATCCCGTGATCAAAACCTTTTGTGAGTATGTTTGATGAAACTGAATTATCCTTTATTAAAATTATACTGCTTCCCACTGCATATATTGCGTTATTCAAAACATGACTTGTCTGATTGATAAAAGAGCAACCGGAGATTTCAGTCGAATACGGAACTTCCGTTCCTTCATCATCATTTTTATTCATAATATTTATGCCGAAGTCTGCGTTTTTAATTACGCAGTTTTTTATTGTATCCTGAGAGCGGTGTTTTAAAGAAATACCGTTCCATTTTTTTGTTGAATCGGCGGAAGTAAAGACCGCATTATTGGCAATCACCTTCGCCCCGCTGTCACACACAATCCCGGAGTTCTCTCCAAACATCATCTTTGATCCCGGCTTCATAATTAAAGAAGTCGTATTTCCTCTAAGATGAAAATTATAACTATTTGGCATGATCACAACTGCGCTGTCTTCGAGGATGATTTGCGTGCTGTCTTTGATGACAACATCATTTACATAAGAGCAAAATTCGTGAATGCCTTTTTCAATAATGATCATTCCCGGACCTCTGACCTTTCCGCCTTCGTTGCAGAATCCGGCTCCGTTTTTAATTCTGATTTCAGAGTTGCTGAGGAGAGTCAGGTTGCTTTTATTTTTCAGAGTTAATTTATTAGTAGAATCAACAATAATTTTTGCTCCATTATATAATATCAGATATGCAGTATCTTCGACTATTAGATTATTATAGCTGTTTACAGGAGTTATCATATCAAAAGTTTTATTCGAATTAATTTTAAGTGCTGCTTTTTTTGTAATGACAATGTTTGTTGGCTCGTCTATTAAAGTATCACGAGTAGAAATATTTTTATCAATTGTTAAATTTAAAGTAAGAACTGCGCTTCTAGGATCTGTGAATACTTGATTCTGATTCGGAATATTAGTTAAGTTGCAATCATATCTAGAATCTTGTGGGAAAATAATATATGGATTACTACCATAATTATCATAAGAAAAATTTCCATAATTCTTATTCATTACTCCTATTCCCCAACGGATCCATGATTCTATTTTTTTATCAACAAGGGGATCATCGATATATTTTTCTTCAGCATTTGCTCCTCCCCAATGAAAAGATATTTTACCATCATCATAACGATCATAATAAATTAAACAATCAGCATTCCCAAAATTTGGATAACCTGCATCAAATTCAATTGTACAAGTATCAATCAAACTTTGATCAGAAAATTTTCTGAATTCAATTTTATATTTACCGAATGCAACAGCTCCGCGATTTCCAGAATCCGTGTCAGTTAAGTCAAACGCTAATCCTCCATAACTATTAGGAGATAATACTATCATATTTTTTTTTACATTAGTAGATAATTCAATATAAACACAATTATTAAAATCATATCTAAAAGGTTGACCATTCTGATTTAATTTAGATTTTAAATTATATTTATAATCCCCATTGAATATAAGACTAACAGGAAATATTTTAATTTCAATTGTAATGTCAGAGTTATTTTCAAATAATATTTCTTCTATAAATGAATTCGAATCCTTACTTTTAGCTTGATTAACAAATATTAATAAGCCTATTAAATACAATACAATTTTCAATTTTCTATAATATTATTTAACTAAAATCATTAGTATGGTTTTCATTAAAATTCCATTAATGAAAAAATTGCAAAAGTAATATCCACTTCCAACTTTATCAGAATTAAATAAAAATTCATTTGATCCGGTCACAATATTGCTATATTTTTTTTCATAAACAATTTTACCTAAAATATCATTAACATTAATTCTAAGTGTTGAAGGTTTAGCTAAAATGAATTTAATTTGAGTACTGCTATTAAATGGATTCGGATAATTTTGAGAAATGACATATCCATTAATATCGAATGAAATCGAATTGTTATTTATACTAAGAGGTTGTGAGAACAATAAACTATCTGTTCTTACAATAAAAATATCTCTGTTTACTGTAACATCATTTTTTGAAGTACCTAAAAATATTATATCTCTGCTATTTCTGTCAGTTTGAATTGATCTTAACAATGTATAATCACTTAAATAAATAATTCTTTGCTTAATTATATTCCCAAACGAATCCGTAAGGTATATTCTTGCGTTTCTTCCGGTTGTTGAGTCGACATCTGATGTAAAAACAAATTTATTGTTATTTGAGATTTTAAAGTCCTGTAAATATTCGTTACTGTAATAATTGATAATATTAGAAAATACTATTTTCCCGCTGGTGTCTGTTTTTATTAATATCGTTTGCGAAAGAGAATTTGAAGAGTCTGAAGTGGAACCTGCTATAATGTAATTATTCATATGGAAAATAATTTTTTTAAAAGATGTAAATACACCATTGAAATAAAATTCTCTTTCCCGAATAATTTCACCTGATGAATTTAATTTAATTAAATACCCGTCTATAGGTGAAATTTCGCTATCAGATTTATATCCAGCAGCTACATAATAGTTATTTTCTTCTGTAACAGAATAAAACTCTATACTGAATTTACCTGATAATATTTTCTTCCAAACAATATTGCCCTCTGAATCGATTTTAATTAAATAACCGTTTCTTGTGGACTGAAGAATTCTACCGCATGCGATATATCCTCCATCCATAGTTTTATTTATCTCATACAATATTACACCGGCTTCATTAAAATTCTTTTCCCAAATTATATCACCGCGGTTATTAACTTTAATGAAGAAAATATTTGAAAACGAACCTGTAATTATACAACCTCCGTCACCGGTTGAAGCGCAGGTAAAAGGTTGTTTGCCGCTATGATTTTGAAGTGTCTTTTCCCAAATCGTGTCACCATTAGGTTTTATTTTCATTATATAAATTAATACACCGTTAGGCCCGGATTGTGTCGAATAACCGACTACATAAAAATTTCCACTATCTGCCTCACATATATCAACTCCATTGTCATTCAGATTTTGATTATCATATAATCTTTCCCATGAAATAGACTGCGACTTCACCTGACCCCATCCCGCCGCCAAACAAAACAATATTAATATCCCAAAAATCTTTTTCATAATCTTAAGTAAAAATTGATTTCAATCTCTCAAATTTAATCTGCATTTTTCGTCAATACAACTTTGAAGACTTTTATTAAAATGTCATATTCATAAAACTCGTAACTGCCTATTTCAAAATTATTCATTGTATAAATTGACTATTAATGACCCGCAGATTCTGTTTCCATTTCATATACATTTCTAAGTTTTGCTAAATAAGTAATATTCGGCTTTACCTTTATTTCTTCAAGTACATGGTAAGCTAATTTGCTTTGATTCAATTTATATAATTCTGATTCTTTATCATTCTGATCTCCGAATGAGATCGCATTTGTATTACATGCATCCTGACAGGCTGTCTTTACATTCGATCCTTTTACCTGTCTGTTCTCCTGAATTGCCATCTGCTTCTCTTCCATTATTCTCTGCAGACAGAATGTACATTTCTCCATCACACCTCTTGACCTTACTGTCACTTCAGGATTCTGCATAAGCGTGAATGACTCTTCTTCCTGTATAGCGTTTTTGAAATTATCTCTGAAGTTGAAGTAATTGAATCTTCTTACTTTGTAAGGACAGTTATTCGAACAGTATCTCGTACCCACACATCTGTTATATGCCATTCCGTTTATTCCGTCAGTGCTGTGAGTGGTCGCCGCTACCGGGCAGACGTTTTCACACGGCGCGAAATCACAGTGCTGACAAAGCATCGGCTGGAAACTCGCCTTCGGCACTTCCGGCGTACCGGAATAATATCTGTCGATCCTGATCCAGTGCATTGCTCTGTGATTGTTTGACTCTTCTTTTCCGACCACGGGAATATTATTCTCGACATTACATGCAGCTACACATTCATTGCAGCCGATACATTTATTGAGATCGATCACCATTCCCCATTTGGTGCCGGTATGTTTATACTGCTCGTTGATACTGCCGACTTTTAGCTTCGCAGTCTCTTCTTCTGAATATTTTGTATGTCTGTCACTCAGGAAATTCGGATTCTCTTTATATTGTAAATAAGTACCTTCCTGTATTATCTCTCTTCTGTACTGAATGTCTTTATAAAGCGGCTCGTCTATCGGATATGAATCCTGTACAGACACTATCTCATATGTACCACCTGCCTTTTCTATCTTCGCGTCATTATAAAACCATTTACTGAGTTTCGGAGATTTTGACATCATCACATTTGCATTGAATCCTGCATCTTCACCTACTGTGCCGCAGACTTTTCTGCCATAGCCAAGCTCAATTGCGATCACTCCGTCAGCCATTCCGGGCTGCACAAATACTGGGATCTCCATCTTACCTGCTGATGTCGTAATATTAATATTATCATTAGAATCCACTCCAAGAGCTTCTGCACTCTTCACAGAAATCGCTGCATAGTTATCCCAGACTATTCTTGAAACTGCTTTCGGCAATTCCTGCAGCCAGCCGTTGTTTGCATATCTCCCGTCTCCGAGCGAACCATTCCTCAATAGTAATAGAGAAAATCCTTCACCCGATGTCATTTGATTTGTATTTGAAATAAATGAAGCGGGATTGAATGCTGATTTCGCTGTTGAAGTGTTTGATAAAATTGGTGCTGTATTATTTGTTTTGGTTGAATCTGCTGTTAAAGTAGTTGCTGTTTTTGTAGAATCTGCTGTTGCAGAATTTGTTGTCTTTGTAGAATCTGAAGTGACCGCTGCTGTTGTCAGCTTTGGCTTTCCCGACGCCATTACAATTCCGTCATTAAGACCTGCATACCATGCCTTAGTAAAATCGCTGTCCGTACCTGCGGAAGAAAGTATTCCCGTCTTCCAGTTATCCATTACAAATTTATGGTAATTATCGATGTTGTATGAATCGCCTGTTCCGCTGATCCAGGTCATCAGTACATCTTCCTTCTGCCGAGTATTATAAAGCGGCGCTATGACCGGCTGCTGCAGACTGTAAAAAGTATTTCTCGTCTGATAATCTCCCCATGACTCGAACATCGAATTCACAGGCAGTACAAAACTTCCGATCTCGGAAGATTCATTTACCGATTCCCCTAATGTAATAATTGTCTTTGCTTTTTTTACCGCTTCTGTATATCCTAGATCTGTTGGTAAATGATAAACAGGATTTGTATCAAAATGAATCACTACCGCTGTCTTTCCTGAATTCAGATCCGAGACGAGATTCTCCATTTCTTCACGTGTACTCAGCGGCATCACTGTTACATTTGATTCGTCTTTTCTGTAAAGTGCAGATCCGCCGATGACTTCGTTCAATAGATTTACCGCTATCTGCGTTGACACTGGAAGCATTGATCCTGCTGTGACAATTGACGATCCCTGATTCTTTTTGAGATCAGAAACCAAGTGTGAAATTACTGCTTCGGATAAATTATTTTTAGCAGCAAATGATTTCATGTCATACTTCTGCAGCTTTGAAGTGATACCTGCATCATCAGCAAAATTCGATACTCTCTCTTTTCCAGTCAGTTCATTTAATAAACACATCACAAACTCTTCTATTGCATCCGTTTTCAATATCATTCTGTAATCAGAATTCAGTCCGGTGATCGAGGCATTTCCCTCGACTGTATATAATCTGTTGAATGTCTTTCCGTCTATCGCATCTCTTCCCTGCGTAAATAATCTCGCCGTCTCTACCTTGTTTCCTTCACTTCCTAAAAAATCTGACTCGAGTGACAATACAATATTTGCCTTGTCCCAGTTGATTAACGGCAGGTCTTTATTACCATAACATTTTTCCCATGCATTCTTTTTTTCCGATTCATCAAATAACTCATATGAATATATCTTAGCAGTTGGATAAATTTTTACAAACTCATCAAAAAGTTTTTTCTGCGAAGGTGAGTTTATAGTGTGTGTTACAATTGAAATTTCTTTACCTGAAGATGCAGCACTTTTAAGCTCTGCGATTATTTTTTCATCTGCATTTTTCCATTCAATGTCATTCGGACTTACTCTGTTAATTCTCTCTACCGGATTTTTTAATCTTTCCGGATCATAAAGACTCATGACACTTGCCTGACCGATAGCACAGATCTTTCCTTTGCTGATGGGATGATCAGGATTACCGTCCACTTTAATTGGTCTGCCTTCAAGAGTTTTAATTAAAATTCCGCATGCAGAAGAACAGCCTGTACAAGTCGATGCATAATAAGTCGGATTTCCGATTGTTATAGATTCGGGTTTGCTGTTATAAGGAATGATCTCACCTCTGTCTCTGTAATTCGAACAGCCCGAAGCTGCGACTGCAGCCGAAGCGCTAAGCAGTGCCAGGAATTTCCTTCTTGTGAATTTTGAAAATGCACTCATGTCGGGTTTTTGAAGTTCACCCGGAAGAAACTCTAAGCTCTTTTCTTTTTTGAATGAAGGATCTTTATACAATTCTCTGAAGCTTCTCCAGTAATTTAGATCCTTTGGCTCTTCAGCTTTATTAGTGTCAGGAGGAATAAGGAGTTCAGCCGTTGTTTCGGCCGGGCTGTTCTCAATGATTCTCTCACTTATATCAAATACCTTATTGTCAGGTTTGTTCATATAAAATAATTATTCATGTTTATATTATGAATTTCTATTGTTTGATTGTTTTGAATTTCGTTTTACTGCATTTGGATTCGAAACAATTTTTATTTTCGATACTGCCTTTGAAGATTTATGATCAGATCCTAATTTAAATAAACCAAATGGAATGACCGAAACAGCTGCTAAACCTGCAGCTGCAAGTCCTGTGAATCTGAAGAACTTTTTTCTGTTGATTTTTTCCGGGGAATTTCCGGAAGCTGTGATATTGTCGTTGCTGTTACTGACTGGTAAATTTTTTTTCATAAATTAATTTTATTTATCTGTGACACGATGAACAGTTTGTCGGACCTGTGTTGATCTTGGATTTATCTTTTCCGGGCATAATATTTTTTATTGTCTTATCCGGATTTCTGTGACAGTCAAGACATGCTCGCATGCTGAAATCCTTGACCTGTTCTACAACGTCCATTCCTGCTACATCTCCGTGACAGTTCGAACAGTCGATTCCTTTGTTGACATGTACGCTGTGATTAAAATATGCAAAGTCCGGTAAGAGATGTACTCTTTTCCATTCGATCGGAACTCCCCTTGTATAATAATCCGTAAGTTTTATTATTTCAGGTCTGTCCTTTCTTACAATGGTATGACAATTCATACACACTTTTGCTGAAGGAACATTTGCTTTTCTTGAATTCTCCACATCACTGTGACAGTATCTGCAGTCTATTTTCATATCGCCGGCATGGAGCTTGTGCGAATAATTGATCGGCTGGATCGGCTGATATCCGACTCCGACTCTTTCAGCATATGAAACGTAATATGTGATGGCAAAAACCGACAGGACTACAAAGATTAAGATAGGTAAACGAACCTTGAGGTTGTAATCTATTAAAAAATTTTTCATTAAGATTTTTTTGGAAAAATAATGCTACAAATATATGAAATATAAGATTTGATTTCTATGACTTATTTATACCAATTTCTAAAAACAATTAAAAATTAAGAATTAAAAATTAGGAATTATTACTGCACATCTTTTTTAAAAAATTCAAAACATTTAATCTTAAATCATAATTTTACTATTTAGAATTCTTAATTCCTAATTCTCAATTCTTAATTGCTTTTTAATGTCCTCCGATCTTACAGCACTCATTTAAATTATCATAAGCAGTTTTATCTGCCGGCTTGTCATTTGCCTGATATCCGGCTGATACTATTGCACCTTCTATTACAGTGAGATCCGTTTTGCTGGCGTCATAATCAACCATACATTTTTTCTTATCAACGCTGACATTAACAGCAATTACTCCGTCGACTTTGTTCAATGCATTTTTAATATTCTTCGTACACGTACCACATTGTATAGTCGGGACATCGACCGCAAGTAATTCACCTTTTACTTTATGAGGTTCTTCTCCGGCTGTTTTATTTTCATCTTTGGAAGTTGAAGTTGTCTCTTCAGATTTTTTTGTATCCGAATTTTCACTTTCGGTTTTATTATCAGAATCTCCGCACCCTGCATATATAAATGCTGAGAATACCAATGCTAATATTGTTAAGTTTATCTTCTTCATAAGTTTATTGATTAATTAATTGGTTAAAATAATTTATTCAGACAGGAATTGTAACTCAATTTTTTAGTCTGATTACTGGAGCGGCTAAGAATTTTTTGAAGATGAAACAAATAGATTGAAGTATATTGGTTGTAAGTTTTGGTTTAAGTTAAACTTACTTTTTTCGGTGTTGAGTTTTTGCAATTTGTTATTTGCTGTTTCTTTCGGCATCACCGGACACTTCCCGCCTGCACTTTCGGGCAAAAGGGAGGAGTATTAAAAGATTCATAATGCTTTTTGATTCTGGCTATACCATTCTATGAATGATAGAACGATTATAAATTAAATATTTCAAATATCATTTTTTCTTCTCGCCATAAGTTTCCAAAATATTATTTATCACTTCATATGATTCATTCAAACTCAATTTTGTAAGGTCAACTGTCTTATATTCTCTCTTCACATTTGCACCTCCTATAGCTCCGCCGATTATTCCACCAATCAATCCGCCAATCAGAGTTGCTCCCACTACTTCACCAAAATTTAATGAAATATCCGGATGCCCGCCGGAAGCTTGACTTAATAATATTCCTAATCCAAGACTTATACCCCCGCCAATTGCCGCTCCTGTCAGCAATCCTGATGCGGGATTTGATTCTGACATATATCCTACATTTATTATATCTTCGAGATATATTTTTTGAACATTACCCAAATCTGTAATGGCAAGTGAATCGGAGATCACCTTTTCAAATGTAATTTTTCTTAAATTTTTTCTGACCTTAGTGGAATCGAAATATGATATATCACAATTTTTTACCTGAGAATATGCTGCAGCATTTAGAAAGAGAATTGAGATTAATATTACCAAAACAATTTTTATGTTCATCTTTAAATTTTTTTAAGCCAATTTATTTAAATTCCTTTTGAATTACAATTCACAGAAACTGAGTAAGTATTTTAAATTATATAACAGTTCTAAAATATCATAATTTGCTTTAATGATTTTCAATCCTTATTTTTATACAGCATACATTTCTTAAATTTAACCAAAATAAAAATATGTTCTCAGTAATCTCAAGATTAGTAAATGGCGTAAAAGGCACTATTACTTCAAGCTTAAAAGGTGTTTCTGATATTGCAGGTACAGTGGTTGATGTTGTAAAAAAGATCACCGTTAATACGATCAAAGATACAGCAGATATAATCAAAGAAGGAATTAAACTTCCGGCGTCTATCGTTCAGGGCGCTCTTCAGGGAGTAGCTGAAATCGGAGCCAGCGTAATCGGCGCTGTAAAAGGTGTAGTTAACGGAACTGTTCAGGGAGTTATGGAATCAGGCGGTTCACAGGACGACGCAGTCAGAGGCGCAGTAGGGCAGGCAATGCACAGTGCAAAGGAACTCGGTGTTGATATCGGAGAGACTGCACTTGAATCAGTGAAAGGTTCAGTGGAAGCTGTAAGCTCAGTTGGCGGAAATACTGTCGAAGCTACAAAATCAGCAGTCATGGCAGCTATGGATGCAGCAAAAGAAATCGGCGGAGAGGCAGTTGATTCCGTAAAGAATACACTTACTTCAGGAGTTGACGGGGCAAAGCAGATCATAGATTCTATTAAAAGTTAATAGTTAATAGTTAATAGTTAATAGTTAATAGATTATAGTTAATAGATAATAGATTTTTAATATAAGTCTTTTTAAAAAAAACCATTTTGAATCACTTTCAAAATGGTTTTTTTTTTATAAAAATTTTTAATTCCTAATTTTTAATTATTTATTGCTCCATCTACATTTGCCACAGATACTGAAACTTCAAAAATATCTGTCTTGAACTTTCTTTCAGTTCAGTCTGATTGGATAAAGCAGAAGTTTGAATTTGCTCAAACGCATGATTCGTTCCAAGGAATAAAGCTGTAAATGGATTCCATTTATAACTTATAAGCGGGTCACAGGTAAATGCTTTATTAAAAGAATCATATTGAGTCACTAATCTCAGGAACAGATTTCTGTTGAATTGATATGAAGTAGTATTCGAAAATATCCATCCCGCATAAAAAAGTTCACCTCCAAAAGTTTCTGCAAGCTGAGAATATTCGTAATTAAAATCACTGTAGATCCTGTCTATAGGTCTGATAGTACTGAATAATCTTATCGTATTTCCACCTCCTACAGAAGGTGTAGCTCCAAAAGTCACAACTTCTTTTGATCTTGAATAATAAATTCCTCCGCCAATAATATTATTTGCAAAATTTTCAATTGTGAAATTCCAGCCGTTTATATAATCCAGCTGTGTATTTCTGTAATTTTGATTATTGATCCATTTATAATTTGCAAAAGCTCTGGTACCGTTTTGAAATTCAAAAGTAACTCCTGTCTGTAAATACTGTGTTTTATTAACACCATCAGTATTATAAGTAAGTTCAAGATCTGCATCAGGTGTGATCCTTCTGAAAAGTTTATTTTCCAGATATATATTATAAAATATATAAGAATAGCCGGTATGGAAATCATTTCTGTTCAGAAATCCGACCCCTCTCCTTGCTGTTGGGCTGTTGTAATTATATTCAGTAAAAAATCCAAGTTTTTCTGATTCCCTGTTAAAAGCAAAATATGTACTCAGACCGGTAAAAGCTTCACCATTGAAAGCAACATTATACTGTTTTTCATTTCCAAATTTTGTCGGATTATCAAAAAAACTTGTGTCGGAGATCTCTCTTTCCGCAAATCCTGTTACCTGACCTTTGAAATAAAAATTCTTCAGAAAATTGAAACTAAAGTCCATTCCCAAATTCCGGTTATATCCTTTAAAATCAGATGTAAATCCTGAGTCCGAACTATACTCTCTGTCAGTATAAAGTCCGCCTATATAATTCTGACCACCCAGATCATATTTTAACCTAAATATATTTATGAACGAACTTTTATTACTCTGAAGAACAAAACTTCTGTCTTCTAGTGGTATTACAAAAGGAGTGTTTTCATCATAAGCATTCATATATCCAACCTCTAAATTTTTACCAATCTTACCGGTTAATTTTGTAGCAAAAATGGGATTATTAATTGATCTGGTGTAAACATAATTTAGATTTGTTCTGAATGAACTTTCCCCGTCAAGAAAGAATGGTCTTTTTTCTTCATAAAATAATGCAAACGGATTATTAACATCTATCTGAGGAGCATCTGCTTCCACCTGACTAAAATCCGGATTGTAAGTTCCGTTTAAATTAAGATTGGATGTTATTCCATATTTTACATCAAATCCAAAATCTGCTTCAGGCTTTTTATAATCAAGCTGAGATTCTGAATTTATTGGATCATTTAAAGTTGCTGCTTCTGAGCCGGAGACATAGGGAAGAAATTCAAGATTGTTACCGCTTTTAACTCCTTCAATTCCAAGGATTGTACCTGACTGTCCGAGAAAATTCGGATCATCCCTTGATACTGAAGACCAGTAAATCCTCTGCCTTAAATTTCTTGGTCTGTTTCTAAGAAAATGAACTCTCCATTGTTGAACATTAATATCCGGAAATTTTAATGTCTTAAACGGGATCTTCATTTCAGCAACCCATCTGTCTTTGTATATTTTTGTTTCTGATTCAAAAATAAAATCAGGACTGGAGCTTTCATTGTTTGGAGTCCAGAATAGATCACCCTGCACACCGTATGGATTTACATAAAATTCATATGCTTCTTTCAACGTTCCGTAAGTATCAATAAAAGGTCCCACCCAATCATCTGAATACATGTTATCCCTGTCAGACATAGAAGTTCTGATATTTTCCATATCATCAAAACATTCGAATGCAAAATAAATATTATCATCGTCATACATCACATATGCCTTTGTTTCCACTTCTGGTCTGATATTGTCTCCCGGACTGATCTCAGTAAAATTCCCAGCAAATCCTGCCTTTTTCCATTCATACTCTTTAAGCTCTCCGTCCAATTTTATTTTGCCATTCTCAATCCTTACTGCAGTAACTTCGGGATTTACATTAGGCTTAAATGCTGCTGAAACTGTATCTGTAATTGATGTCGAATCACCGGATGATGTGGTATCGGCAGCAGATGAAGTATCACCTGAAAACTGAGTTTGTGTAAATGAATTTACAGAGTCAGAAATTAAAAATAATGTGAATATTAAGGTTGTGATTTGAAGTATAAAAAACTTCATGGTGTAAAATTTTTATTTATATAAATATTTTTTGATTAATGTTTTTAAAATTCTTTACATCGATTAAACTAAATTTCATTGATTCTAAAGAATGTAAAACTAAAATATTAAAACTTATAAAAAAAATGAATCTCACACTTATATGGTTTTTTAGTAACCAATTTTTTTACTTTAATTTTATATAAGTGATTATATAAGGTGGATTTGTTACGACATATTAAAAAAATAAGTTTCACGACCGGGGAACTTTATTAAATTTATAATTTCTTTACGGTCTGTTTCATTTTTAAAAGTTCATTTTCTGTTGTTTTCAAAGATCCTACACAAACAGACAGAGATCTCAGCAGCTAAACCCGCATTATTCAATACAAGATTTATATTGGATTCCAGACTTTTTCCACTTGTGATTATTTTGATTTCTGACAGGAGGTATGGAGTTAGATCTTTACCTTTAATATTTTTATCTTCAGCTTTTTCCAATGCGTCCTCGATCGCATTATCAATTAATTTTTTATCCATTGAAAATTCTTCAGGGATTGGATTAGCAATTATAACACCGCCTTTGAGACCAAGCTCCCATTTTTTTTGTAAAACATCCGAAATTTCCTCAGGTGAATTTAATTTATAATTAACTTTAAATCCTGATTCTCTTGTATAGAAGGCAGGAAATTCTTCAGTCCTGTAACCAATCACGGGTACTCCAAGTGTCTCAAGATATTCTAGAGTAAGTCCAATATCTAATATTGACTTCACACCGGCCGATACTACTGCTACATTTGAATTTGCAAGTTCAGTCAAATCTGCTGAAATGTCAAAAGTATTCTGCGCATTTCTGTGAACTCCGCCGATCCCGCCGGTTGCAAATATTTTTATTCCGGCCATCTCAGCAAAGATCATAGTAGCCGCCACCGTAGTAGCTGCGTTTAGCTTTTGAGAAATGATAAATGGAATATCTCTTCTTGATGCTTTGAGAATTTCCTGTCCGGTAGAACTTCCATTTGCCAATATCTCAAGATCCTCTGCTGATAGTCCCGCTTTGATCTTTCCATTTATTATGGCAATTGTAGCAGGCACAGCTCCGTGCTCTCTAACTGTTCTTTCCACATTTAAAGCAGTTTCAAGATTCTGCGGATAAGGCATTCCATGAGAAATTATCGTTGACTCTAATGCGACAATTGGTTTGTTTTCCACAAGTGCCGTTTTTACTACTTCGGATAATATTAGATATTCAGGGTTTAAAATATTCATTTATTCTATTTTCAAAAGAATTTAATAATTTTTTTCTGCTGAGTTCAGGTGAAACAGTTTCATAAGAACCTAAAGCAAATGCTGCAGCACAAACTCCCATATTTACTGATCCAAACGGTTTTTCATTTTCATAATATTTATATAATTCATAAAATATAAATCCCGCGTCAAAAGCATCTCCCGCCCCGCAAACATCTGCTATCATAACTTCAGGTGCTTCATAATTATCTATAAAATTTTCACCGACATCAAGAATGTCCACACCTTTTTTATCCTTTTTTAAAATTATTACCGAATACTTTTTTGACTTCTCACTATTAATAATTTCAAGCAGTTCATCATTATTCTTATATTCTCCAAAAAGCTTTACAAATTCTGATTGATTCAATGACAGGAAATTTATTTTACCCGAAATATTATTTACCTTTGCAGCTTTCTCGGCAGAGACCACTGAGACAAACACGGGCACAAAAAGTTCATTACACAATTTTACTATTTCATCTAATGTTTCAATGGAGAGATTTGTATCTATTACCACCATTGAACTATTCAAGATTTCCACTTTAATTTTCCTGATATATTCAGCCGTAATATGCTTTACAGAATTTTCAGTATTATTAACTGCATAAAACAAGCTCTGACTTTTATTTGAGACAGATAGATAAGCAGACGTACTTAACTCTCTGGATTTTAAAATATATCCGACGTTTACTTTCTTTTTATTAAGAATGTCTAAAATAAAATTACCATAATGATCATCACCGACTGAACCGTACAGAGTGACTTCGACATCAAGCTGAGCCAGATTCTGAGCAATATTACAAGCCACACCGCCGGGCGAGATCCTGACTATGCCCGGATAAGAATCCGATTCAAAATTTTCAGAATCTGCGATCCCTTTTAAATCAATATTGATTCCACCTATGACAGTTACAGAAAATTTCATAAAAAATTTAATCAAATTTAGATTGATAAAATAAAACTTTATAAGATTAATTGCAGTGGGTATATCGATATGCAAATTGTAACAATATCTTCAAAATTTCAAATAGTTATTCCAAAGGATATCCGTGAAAAATTGAATCTCAGATCCTGGGATAATTTTCAGGTTCTTCAGTATG
>DAORRV010000024.1:27929-41525 GCA_035443185.1 Ignavibacteria bacterium
AGTAATTGAGAATAACGAAGATTTAATTGTATCTACTTTAAATCTTTATGAAGTTTTCAAAAAGATCTTAAAGGAAAAAAATGAGGATTTAGCAAAGAAGCAATTGGAATAATGATACAGTCTCAAGTAATTGAAGTTGACATTTCTATAGCTCTGAGTGCTGCAAAGTTAAGTGTGATTTGAAAATACCTGTGGCTGACAGCATTATATATGCAACTGCACGAGCTTATAATGCTGTCGTTTGGACACAGGATTATGACTTTGCAGATCTGTCAGACGTAAAATTCATCAAAAAATAACTCCCGGTTTTTTCCCCTTTAAATTTAATTTTATACCATATATTATTATGGTATGCAAACAATCAGCTCTTCATTTTTTATTCCCCGCGAGGGAACGGATTTCGATGACCTCTACAGGAGAGTGCGCATCATGCCGCTTTATTCATTTCCTCATACGAAGGATCTGAACTGGAGAATACGCGAGCACCGTAACAGGTTTTTCGTGCATATCGACTTTGATGCATTCTATGCGCAGGTCGAGCAGCGTGATAATATAAATCTCCGCGGGAAGCCGGTCTCAGTCGGGGGGACAGGCGGCGGTAAAGGGATCGTGATGACGGCTTCCTATGAGGCGAGAGCTTTTGGGGTCGATACGGGAATGTCTGTACTCGAAGCGAAGAGGATCTGCCCGCAGCTAATCTCACTGCCGTGTTACGGTCCGAAATATGAAAGCATTATTCTCAATCTGATGAGCGCTCTGAAGGAATTCGTTCCCGAAGACTGCATCGAGCAGTACAGTATCGATGAATGTTTTGCAGATCTGACAGGCGTTGCAAAAGATTATTTTGAAGCAACGAAAGTGGCGGCGGCTATTAAACGTAAGATACGCGAACTCGAAAACCTCACTGCGTCAATGGGATTATCATATAATAAAACTTATGCAAAGCTTGCTACAAAACTTCATAAGCCGGATGGGCTTTCCGTGATCACTCAGGAGAATAAGGATAAGATATTTTCAATGCCTGCGAATAAATTATGGGGAGTCGGAAGGAGAAATGAGATGCGCATGCTGATGCTCGGTATCAGGACGATCCGCGATCTTGCAGAAAGCAATGAAAGAATGCTGAGACAGGAATTCGGAGTGAACGGACTTGTCTTCCGTAAGCTTGCCCGTGGAGAGGATACCTCCGAAATTTTCCGCAAAGAAAAAAAGGAAAAGTCGCTGAACCATTACCATACACTTTCCGAGCCGATCTACAAAACTGCTGATGTAAGAAAAGAGATAAGAAGGATTGGCGAGTTTATCTGCCGAAAGCTGCGTTCTAAAAGTCTCGTAGCGGGATTCATGCATCTGTCGGTTCGTCTGGAAAATCTGAGATATTCATCCGATCTTGTGAGGCTGACAAGTTATACAAATGACGACAGGGAAATATTCAATACTGCCGCCTCCATTTACAACCGTCTTCACAAGCCGACAATGGAAATGAAAGGACGGCAGTTTGGAATGGGTGTGTACGATCTTCATCACGATCTGAAAGAAAGAAATCTCAATCTTTTTGAAAATGAGCCTGCACTCCCTTACCACGCACTTGACAAGTTGAAATCAAAATATGGTGAAGGGGTGATACGGGTAGGGCTTGAAAACTGAATTTCCGGAAGAAAATTTATTTACGCAGCAGCGCAAGAGAGAATTCAAAAAATTCCGCAGTCATTAAATTTCCAATTATAGCAGGATCATTTTCCATATATCCTCTGGCTTCATCTTCAGATTCAGCTTCGATGATTACAATACCGAGATCTTTATCAGTCATCGGTTCATTCACAGTCCTGCCTGCAAGAAAAACGTTTCCCTTATTTGTCAGGTCTTTGAGATAATTGAAATGCACTCCTACAAGTTCAGTCTCTTTTTCAGTCCAGTCTTCGTTTCTGTAAAATGAAGGATTGAGTTTCAGGATGTAACAATAATAATTATTCATTAAAAAAATTTTAAATTAAGTTAGTCTTCCGGTTTTGTAAGTGGGGCAAATTCCTGTATGATTCGCGCCGATGCCCCAAATGTAAAATAACTCCATATCCAGGTAATAAGTATAGTCACTCTGTTTTTGAATCCTACCTGATAAAATAAATGAACAAACAGCCACAGCAGCCACGCCAACGTTCCGGTGATCCTGAATTTAGAAACTTCACCAACTGCATCCATCCTGCCGATAGTCGCCATGTTACCTTTATTCAGATATCTAAAAGGCTCATTGCTTTTCTTCTTAATATCATTGATGATACACTTTGCCACATACCTGCCCTGCTGCATAGCCACTGCTGATAAACCCGGAAGCGGTTTGCCGTTTTCATCAGTAAAGTCAGCCGCATCACCGATTGCAAATACATCGGGATACTCATTTAAAGAGCAGTATTTATTTACTTTAATTCTCTGCTGTCTGTCCACATCAAATCCTGAGTCTGCATTAAGTGGTACAGCTTTTACACCTGCTGCCCAGATGATTAAATTTCCATGCAAAGTCCTTTCACCATCCGGTGCTTTAATAAATACAGAATTTTTTTCAATATTGAGAACCCGTGAATTCAGCATTATGGTTACTCCTCTTTTCTCAAGCCGCTTTTTTGTATAGACGGAAAGTTTCCTGTCAAAAGACGGGAGCAGATCAGAACCTCCTTCGATAAGTATGATCTTTGATTTTCGTGTGTCAATATTTCTGAAGTCATCATTAATAATGCTGTTTGAAAGTTCTGCAATAGAACCTGCGAGTTCCACACCTGTAGGACCGCCGCCGATTATAATATATTTTAAAAGTTCATCTGCCCGGTCCGGATGATTTTCCGCTTCTTCAAACGAGAAGAGAAGTTTATTTCGTATTGACAATGCATCCATTAAATTTTTCAGACCAAGTGTATATTCTTTCCAGATACTATGTCCAAAATAACTTGTCATTGCACCTGTTGCAATGACGAGATAATCATATGGCAAAACTTTGTCATTAAGAATAATTCTTTTATTCGATTTGTCAATTTCTGTTACTTCATCCATAAGAACAGTTACGTTCTTCATTTTATAAGTAAGAGATCTGGTAGGGATGGCAATGTCAGCCGGATTTAATACTGCCGTTGCAACCTGATAAAGCAGCGGCTGAAAGAGGTGATGATTTTTTCTGTCAATAAATGTGATCCGGATATCTTTATTACCTGAAAGCTTTTTTACCGCCTGCAATCCTCCAAACCCCGCACCGATCACTATCACATGTTTTCTGTCATCCATAAGTAAAATTTAATCATTATATTATTACTGTAGTTTGATTCATGTAAAAATAAGGTTTATGCATTAATGATTTAAATGAAAAATAAATACTTTAGTAAAAGTTAGAATGCATCCTTAATTCAAAGATTTTTCAGCTTCGTCCTATTTGCTTTTTCCATTTAATTACAATTTGAAATTTGTAATTTGCAATAAAATTCAACAGGTATATTTTTTAAAATATCTATATAAGTATGTACCAATGAATAATTCAACTATAGCAAATATTAAATAAGGATTGAATACTCTTAAAAAATATTTTCCGGATTGTTTGATTTTTATCATCCTTCTGATAATCGGAATAAAAATTTCATATCATTCCGGACTCATTACAGATATAGATCCGTTTGATGAATCCATTTATCTATTCCGCGGAATTACGATAAGTCCATTTATAAAACATCATCTCGACGGATTCTTTTACTATCTGTGGTATAATTTAATATCACATTTTACGGCAGATAACTTCGAGTTATTTTTTATAAACAATAATATTCTACTCGTACTTCCCGGTCTTTTGATATTTCTTTTTTTAAGAATAATTAGAACAGATATACTGATATCTTTTGTTTCAGCAGCGATATATCTTGTTTCATCTGCTAATATTTTTGTGATTCCTTTGATTACAAAGTTTGCATTATGCATCATCCTTTTGGGATCAATATGGATTTATAAAATTAATCAACCAAGTGACAAATTACTTATTGCTGTTTTATTATCATTTATTCTGATATATATAAGACCGGAGTTTATCCTGTCTCTCTTTTTAAATGCGGGTATGTATGTTTACTTTATTATAAGAAGTTACAAAGCAAAGCCTGACAAAAATTATCTAAGAAAATTTTTGCCGCTGATACTGATCGCCGTTATTATAATTTTTTTCAACCCTATATCAAGACACCGTGTAAACATTGCCTATGCCCAGCATTATGCAAAAGACGTGCTTGAAAGAAATGATAATTCAAAAGTAAGTATAGATGATATTACAAGGCCGGATGAGATAATGCAGAGAGATTTTATGACTGACTACTCATTTTCAGATGCTGCAATAAATAATCCCGTTCTGTTTATTGAACATATCGGATTTAATTTTTTTAGGAGCTTCACACAGATCGATGAGACATTCCCATACATTATCAATGAAAATGATAATTATAATTTATTAAAAAATATTCTTTATGGATTGTGCATATTATCTTTGTTAACGATGTGCTTTTTCATAGCTGTAAGAATTAAAAGAAAACGCTTTGGAGTTTTTTGTTTGATATATATAACGTTTGTTTTGCCTCCGCTTATTTCGGTGTTAATATTTTACCCAAGGACACATTATGTAATATTAATTTTTACTTTTATTTTGATTTATCTGAGTTATGAGATTTCATCAAGACTAAATTCAAAAAGTATGTATAAAAAAATTTCGTTTAGTGTTACTTTGATATTTGGTTTACTGTTAATATTTTTATTGCCATTCAGAGCAGACTCCGGTTCTATCCATCTTGCAGGATGCACAAGGCTTTACACAGTAAAGGAGCTCAACAAATTTGATTTCAATGAGAATGTAATTTTTTTTAATGTCGGTCCGGGGATTACTACATTTCTGACTAATGACTGGAAATATGTCAGTGATTATATGCTTGAATTACCAATAGATGAATTTTTTTATAAAAAAAATGTCAATCTCATATTGGTAGATAAATATTTTTTTAATCATCCTTTAATAATAAATAATAAGGAAGTTGAAAGAATATTATCTGATACCTCATATGTCAGGTTTGAAATATATGGATGTGATTCCTATCTGCTGGCTAAAAAGGAAATATTAAATTAATTCATAATTATAGACATAAAGGATTTTGAGATTTTCATTTGATAGTTCCGGAGAATATGATATTTGCATTAATTAATTTTTTATATTCAGCACCGGCGATTAAAATCTACATTCATTTCAAAGCCAATTCTCCTCTTGAAAAAACTTTTCAATAAGCGTATTTTAAACACATTAATAATTATATAAATAATTTAAATGGACAGAAATTTTATCACAACTGCATTTGATTTCGAAGGATGCAAGATCACAAAAAATCTCGGAGTGGTCAGAGGAATAATAGTTCGCTCGAGAAATATCTTTGCAAATATCGGTGCCGGATTTCAAACACTTGTAGGAGGAGATATTACGCTTTATACAGAACTTTGCGAAAAGACAAGAGTGGATGCATTCGAACAGATGGTGCAGCATGCAGAAGAGCTTGGAGCTAATGCAATTATAGGGATGAGATATGATGCAAATGAGGTGACCTCAGGAGTTACAGAAGTACTTGCATATGGAACTGCGGTTGTCGTGGAACAAAAATGAAGTAAGATATCAATGTACAATGTATAATGTGCAATGCCATATGTTTAATAATCATTTTCTAAAATTGTAATTCGTAACTTTTAATTCGAAACTTGTAATACGTAACTCTTAATTCGTAATTATTTCCTGCTTTCACGAAGCATCAAAATTCCGCCAAGTAAAAAGAAAAATGAAGAGACTAAAAATGTTGCTTCAATCGAAAAAACCTTCAGAATAATGTAACCGATAAAAGGAGCAAATAAACCTCTGACACCTGTGAGTGTAATATGAACTGCCTGATAATTTGCGACTTCCGAATGCGGTGCATAATAAATGGAACTGAGATTCCATGACATTGTGATACCGCTCATCAAAATTCCAAATATAAAAAATGTAATATATAAAAGTGTATCAGTACCTATAATATTCATATCTACACCGAATATTTTTATTGAAATTAACAGCAGCGGATAAAAGACAAGTGAAAGAAAAAGATAGCCGCAGAATTTTGTTGGATTTCCCGAACCATGCATCCTGCCCATCAGAGGTGTAATCAAAATAGTAGAAGTATAGAACACCAGTCCCTTTGCAATCGAGATCGGCGAATAATCTAACTTAAGTGTTTCAACTAAAAAGATCGGAACAGCAGGAGAAGCTATCATAAATGCGACTCCATACATGAAGAAGAAAATTTCAAATCTGAAAAATGGTTTATTCTCTCTGAATATTCTGAACATATTTTTTACCGGTAGTATAAGAATTTCTTTTACCAGTTTGTAATTTATATGTCCTGAAAATAAAACTCCGCAGTAGGGATGCAAATTTTTACCCATCGTTATAAGCTTTGACAGATTTATATAAGATAAAATTTCAAATATGGCAGCTACGGGAAATAATATTTTATAGAGCTTATAATTTATATCCAGCAGATATCCAAACAGAGTTCCCACTACAAGTACTGCAACTGTATAAACTATGGAGGAATAGGAATATAAAATACTCCTTCTTTCATTAGTATAATTATGTTTGAATACCGTATTCCATGACGGCTTCATTAGTGAGTCGATGTAACTCATTGCAGCAAGACAGAAAACAAAAAATGCGGGCGATTCAAACAGTGGTATTATGATAAGAAACATTCTGCTGAAGACAGCCATGATAATTATTGTCCTAGCCTGATTGTTTGAGCGGTTTATTATTTCCGATCCGTATATTGAAAAAAGAAATGCAGAGCTTGTAAGAAATATCAGAATTGTAACTTCGAAGTCAGTTGCATTCAGAGATTTTTTTAGAATGACTTCCTGAAGCATAAGTATGCCGAATGCAATGCCTGTAAACAATTGAGAAATTATGTGAAGTCTGAAAGTTTTATTTTCAAGCTGCATGACCTCTGCAGAATGATAGACTTTTATTTTCTTTTTAGCTGCCGAAGTTCAGACCTTTCTCAATTTCAACGTGTTTTAATACAATGTTTACTTCGGGATATTTTTCCATTATATGTTTCCGGGTCTGCTCTGCAGCATATACAGACCGGTGTTGTCCTCCTGTGCAGCCAAATGAGATCATTATATCATTGAAATTTCTTTCTATATAATTTTCTATTGCAGGGTCAGTAATATCAAATACGTTTTTAAGAAAACCTTTCATTTCTTTTTGTGAATTCAAAAATTCGATAACCTCAATATCTTTACCGGTAAGTTTTTTATATTCTTCCTCACGACCCGGATTGTATATGAACCGACAGTCAAATACAAATCCGCCGCCGTGACCTGAAGGATCTTTTGGAATTCCTTCCTTTTTATAGCTGAATGAATTTAAGTTTACGGTTAATGGCATAAATAATATTAATAGAATTATATCAAATATATCAAACTGAAAATTCAAATTAAGTAAAGAAATAGGAAAGAATTGTTGTTAAAATTCTTATTGATCCAAAAACATTTAAAATAAAATTTAATATTTCCCGATTCTAATGTTCTTTTTTGAGCGATCCCCCTTTGGAAGCACAAGGGGGCAGGCTCCAAAGAACCAAAAAAATCGTCTCTGGTGATAAGTGCTGGAATTTCTATATAAGTAAAACAACAAAATTATTTCGGGATTAATTTTTATTTAAAATATTAAATTTCATTTTTGAATATTCATCAAATTAATAATTCCATTTCAAAACATTATGGGCAGAGATATTTACAAAGATTTAAACTAAAACAGCTTTCCCTGCCCGGAAACAGTCCGTTGAAATTTATCAATTGAAAGCTGAACAGCATTTTCATTCAGACCGTATTTTTTACAGTTAGTATCAAATATCATTTTTATCATATCTGCATACCTTCCTTCACCTGTCATTCTTTTTCCAAATTCATTATTATAAAGCTCTCCGCCATGCATTTCTCTTACGCGGTTCAGGATCTTTTTAGACTTATCCGGATAATTTTTTTCAAGCCAATTTGTAAACAGCTCTTTAACAGAATGAGGCAGTCTCAAAATTATTCTTCCTGCAAATGCCGCACCTCTTTCAGATGCTTGCTTAAGAATTTCAGGAATCTCTTCATCGGTCAGTCCGGGAATAATCGGAGCTATATTCACACCTGTGAGAATTCCATGTGAAGACAGGAATTCAACTGTATCAAATCTTTTTGAAGGGGAAGATGTTCGAGGTTCCATTTTTCTCTGAAGTTCAGGATCAAGTGTTGTGACTGATATTACAGTCTTCACCAGATTGAGATCAGAAAGTTCTTTTAAAATATCAATGTCTCTCCTTATGAGAGAATTTTTTGTAATGATCAGAACAGGATTTCTGAATTCACAAAATACTTCAAGACAGCTTCTCGTTAATTTAAGTTTTCTTTCTACCGGCTGATAGCAGTCAGTATTTCCCGAAAAAAATACCGGCTGAGGTCTCCAGCTTTTTTTCATAAACTCTTTTCTCAAAAGATCCGGAGCATTATACTTTACCATTATCTTGGATTCAAAATCCAGCCCTGACGAAAATCCAAGATACTCATGTGTAGGTCTTGCATAACAATAAATACAACCGTGTTCGCAACCTCTGTATGGATTAATACTGAACTTTGCTTTTACATCCGGACTGTTGTTTTCAGTTAAAACGGTTTTAGTATAATCTCTGAAAAATTCAGTAACAGTATTATTTTCCTCTTCCGGATCAGAAAATTCACTTTCATCGAAATAATCTTCATCAACGTGAAGCTTTTCGAATCTGTTTGGAAGATTGGATTGTGATGCGCGGCCTTTTTGATCTCTTAAATTCATTTGTATAATTTAAATACATACCCATAAAATATTAAGGTAAATATTTATATATAATTTGTTGTAAAAATAATTTCAGACTTTTCTTTAAGTAATTATACTTATGAATATTGCGTATTCACTTCTATTCAAAAAAGAAAGCATTATTTCCATTTTTGTATAGATCAATTAAATGACTAACCAATTAACTAACAATAAAAAATTTTATATGAAATTATTTGCAGTAATATTAATTCAGGTTCTTATTTCAGGGAACATACTTTATTCACAGGTTGCATATGATATGCCTGAAAATTACACTTCTGCTTTTACTGAAGAAGGACTTATTAAATATTTGTCTGAACAGGAAAGCAAAGAAAAAATAATTGGCACAGCAGTGATTCCATTTGAAATTCAGCATGAATGTTTTGTAAAGTTGAGCATCTTTGACAGGACTGGCGGGTTGTATGAATTGCTGATAGACGAATATATGTATCCAGGAAAATACTCTGTAATCTTTAAGCCTGAAGAAAGTAAAATTCCGGAAGAGTTTGGATTTAAACTGGAGGAGTCCGGAAAGATTTATGTAAATTCTTTTCTGATCAAGAAATAGATTCTATTTACTAATCGGTAAATAAATTGGCGCATATCCCCAAATGTGAACCAACCCTCAGGTTAACAGGACAGAATTTCTGTCCTGTTTCCTTTGAGGATTTTTATTTTAAAGATAAGTTGATTTAAACATTTTGAAGCTTGACTTTTTTTGAGCGGATAAATTTTCTTATCAGTAATATTATTAAAGTAAGTATTACCAATAATGGAACGGAGGAAATTATCAATGTTATCAAAAAGCTGAATACTCCTGTTAATCCCTGCAGGCCATTTCTAAATGCCTCTTTCATTTCATAAAAAAATCCTCCGCCGGAAGTTGTCTGAAGTAGTGCAGGCTCATATATAGAAATTGAAAGTGTAGAATATGCCGACTGGCTTTTTAGAAATTTCATTCTGCCTTCTGTACTTTCTATATTTTGTCTTACTGAAGAAAGCTTTTCCTCTACCTCCACCACGTCTTTCAGATTTGCGGTTTTACTGCTTAGCAGATCAAGAAGTCTGGATTCAAGTTCCTTCTGTGTTTTTTGTCTGGCTGCGAGATCTATGTATTCTGATGTCACATCCTGACCGGAAATATTCTGTGAGATCACTTTTCCTGCTGAGCCAATGCTGTTTAGAAAACTGTCGAATTTATCCGAAGGGACACGCACAGTAATACTGCCCTGTTTATTATTTGACACATTCATCTGTGAAGATGAATTAGTCACATATCCGTTATTCTCTTTGACTAAATATAATAACTTTTCTTCAGCAGAATTATAATTATCTGCTTCTAACTTTATACTGCCTGTTCTGATAAGCATCCTTTCAGTTTCAGTAAAAATATTAATATTTTCAAAACTGATTTCATCGTTTGATGAATTTGTAACAGGAGCTGACAAACCTTCAGTTTGAACGGATTTATCAGAGCGTGAATCTAAGTCAAAATTTGAAGGACGTTCTTCAGAAAGTATTTTGTTTTCACTTTGAGTATTGCAGCCTGCTGAAATGAAAATTAAAAACATAATTGCAAAGATTACTCTTGCTTTGATTTTTGTTTTCATAATTTTAAATTTTAGGGTTAGAAAAGTTTTGTAAAGTTAAATAAGAAAATTATGAATTTGTTCCGAATAATTTTTTCTTAATACTTTACAAAAAAAATCCCCGACCATTTGAAAATGATCAGGAACAATAAATTTATTACATAAATAAAAAAATATGTTAATTTCTATCGAATTTAAAAAGAAATAAAAAAAAACTTCCGAAAAATGTTATTCTTCAGAAGTTTTTTAAATGATAAGTCTAAATAAATCTAAACTTCATAATAAAGATGAAACTCATAAGGATGCGGTCTGAGCTGAACTTCCTTAACTTCCTTTTTCATCTTATAATCAATCCACGTCTCTATGATCTGATCAGTAAAGACTCCTCCCTGTTTCAGATAATCATTATCTTCTTCAAGATTATGAAGCGCTACAGTAAGATCTTCCGGAGCATGTCTGAGTTTTTTCAACTCCTTTTCATCCATATGATAAATATCCATCTCAAGCGGCTCACCCGGATCTGTCTTGTTAATAATACCGTCGAGACCTGCAAGAAGTATTGCAGAAAATGCAAGATAAGGATTTGCCGTTCCGTCGGGACATCTGAATTCAATTCTTTTAGCTTTTGGATTATTAGAATACATCGGTATCCTGATCGCTGCACTTCTGTTGCTTTTTGAATATGCAAGATTCACAGGAGCTTCATATCCGGGAACAAGCCTCTTGTAAGAATTCGTAGTCGGATTAGTAAATGCAAGTAACGACGGCGCATGTTTCAGAATTCCACCGATGAAATGTAATGCCATCTCACTCATCCCAGCATATTTATCACCTGCAAAAAGGGGCTGACCATCTTTCCATAAACTCACGTGTGTATGCATTCCGCTGCCGTTATCCCCGAACATCGGCTTCGGCATAAATGTAGCAGTCTTTCCAACTGACTTAGCAGTATTTTTTACAATGTATTTAAACATCATAAGATCATCAGCACATTCGAGCAGCGGGCAATATTTAAAATCGATCTCTGCCTGACCGCCTGTTGCTACTTCATGATGATGCATCTCTACATCGATGCCGACATTGATTAGATTTTCTACCATGAGACTTCGCAGATCATTTGTCGAATCGGATGGAGGCACGGGAGAGTAGCCTTCTTTAATACGGATCTTATGTCCGAGATTCTGCTCTTTTTCACTTCCGGTATTCCAGAATCCTTCGGTCGAGTCGATCCTGTACCAGCTTGAATATTCATTTATATTATAAGCGACGTGATCGAGAATAAAAAATTCTGCTTCCGGTCCGAAAAAAGCTGTGTCTGCTATGCCTGTTGACTTCAGATATTCAACAGTTTTCTTTGCAATATTCCTCGGATCAAAATCATATATTTTTTTAGACTCCGGCTCATAGACATTGCAGATCATGCTTAGAGTCTTTGTAGTCATGAACGGATCTACATTAGCAGTAGATGGATCAGGAACTGCAAGCATATCCGAATCATTAATATTTTTCCAGCCTCTGATAGACGAGCCGTCAAAGCCGATGCCTTCATAAAAAGTAGATTCACTTAATTTATTTACCGGTATCGAAAGATGCTGCCACTGTCCTGGCAGATCTGTAAATCTGAGATCGATCATTCTTATTTCTTTCTCTTTGACCAGCTTAAATACATCATTGATCTTTTTAAGCTTTTCCTTTTCTTCTTCGATGTTTGCTTTTTCTGACATTTTTTTATTTAGTTATTTTATTTTTTGAATTTATTTAATATTAATCTCAAGTGTTTCCTTATGTGTTGAAAGTACTATGCTGGTCTTGGATGATTTTACTCCGGGCCAGTTCTGAATCTTCGATAAAAGCTTTTCCAGTGTTGTTGTATTCTCCGTCCGGATCTTTAATATATGTGAACCGTCACCGGTAATGGAGTGACATTCTAATACTTCTTTCAGTTTCTGACTGTGCTCGACTATGCTTTGAAAATGTTTTGAAGATTCGCTGATCACAAAAATAAAACATGTAATATCCTGTTTCAGCTTTTTGTGATTTAAAATTGCATGATAGGATTTTATATAATCATGAGATTCTAATTTCGAAATTCTGTCGATAGTGGATGGAAGGGAGAGACCTATTATTTCCGCCAGTTCATTTTTCTTTATCTGTGAATTTTTCTGAAGCTCAGAAAGTATCTTTATATCTATCTGATCAAGCTTCAGATCATCAGTATTTTTTATTGTTGTTGAAATACCTTATTAATTTAGGAATTATATAAAATTTACCTAACAAAATAAGGCATATGGTTTGTTTTGTCAAGTAAGTTTTGAAAGTATGTTATACAGGTAGTAGAAAAGTGGATTTTTATTAAAAGCGCATCTTGTTAACTTGCAACTCAATACAATTTTTACAACTCAATCAAAATTACTTAAATAAAATCAATATGAATATTTACAGAATAATGATCGCAAATGCATCTGTCCTGATCGGACTTGGTATATTTGGATTTATGACTTCAGGCAGTCCTACAGCACTTATCGCACCTGGCATTGGCGTGATCCTGATCATACTTTCCATTTCAGTAAAGAAGGGAAATAAGACTATGACTCACATTGCAGTCGCTCTTACATTCGTTGCGTTTATGATGTTTCTCGTGACGGGAATTATGAGATCAAATACGTTAGTAATAATAATGGCAGTGTTTACTTTCTTTGCTTTCATTATGTATATAATGGATTTCATGAGAAGGAAAAAGGAAAGAGAATCTATTGAAAATAAACAGTAATATATTTTTGTAAGAAAACCGGTTTATACCTTTTCAATTTATTATTTATAAAAATTTAAGGTTCATTGTTTCTACTTACTTTCTTTTGAACGACCAAAAGAAAGTAACAAAGTAAAGTCGCCCGCTGATATAAAACTGCTAAAATTCTTTTCGTAATTGAAATAAAATTTCCAACTCAAAATTTGTTGTGCAAATTTCTCAAACAAGGAAATTTTATTTCAGCAAAAACTTAAAAATTCTTTACAGCAATTTTACATAGGCGGGTATTTTCAAAGAAATATTCAAACTTATTTTTTAAAAAATATTTTAAA